>JALZVA010000208.1 GCA_023301335.1 Akkermansiaceae bacterium | reverse complement strand
GAATTTGCGATAGATAAGCTGATGACCGTGGGGAAGAATAAAACGCTCAAGACGATGAAGGTGCAAAGCTTTGACCCCAAGACAAAGAAAATGACTGGGGCTACATACCTGGAGTTTGAAAAACCGGCGAAGGATACAACTCCTCTGTAAGCTTCGTTCCCAGAATTAAGGGGAAGACGAAGATAAAAAAAGCCTCACTCGGAAAAGAGTGAGGCTTTTTTAAATGTAACGATCTTGTTAGATCGAGACTGAGGTCGCGGAAAGCACACCTTCAGCTGCGGAAAGTTCTTCGATTAAGTCAGCTGGGATTTCTGAATCAATTTCAATCACGTTAAGTGCATTTCCTTTGTGCTTATTACGCGCTAAGGAAAGGTTTGCGATGTTGATCTGTCTGTTGCCCAGAGCATTTCCAACGAGGCCAACGATCCCTGGGCGGTCATCATTACGAACGATGATGAAATTTCCTGAGATGTTGATGTCGAGAAGGAGCTTATCGATTTCTACAATACGTGGAGATTGCCCGATAATGGTTCCAGCAACGCGGAAAGTTTCCCCATCTTTAGTGAGTTCAGCGGAGATGAGTTCTGCATATTCATTAGAGGTGTTGACGATAGATTCCCCGATATCGAGTCCCTTATCCTTTGCTATAGCTGGTGCATTAACGATATTCACACCACCTTCTGAGCTCGCGGACTCAAGGTAGGAGTTGAGCACTGTGCGAGAAACGAGTGAAGTGTCTTTTTCTCCAATAGTTCCTTGATAAGAAACGTGGAGTGAGTCTGGGTTCCCCATACCAAGTTTCGCTAAGAATTTTCCAAGTGATGAAGCAAGAGGTAGGTAAGAGCCAACCTCTTCAAGGGCGGCTGCATCAAGTGATGGCATGTTGATCGCGTTTCTGATCTCACCAGTAGTGAGGAAATCACGTAGCTGCTCAGCCACTTGGATACCTACATTTTCTTGAGCCTCATTGGTAGATGCCCCGAGGTGAGAAGTGAATGCGATATGCTTATCCAAAGTGAACAAAGGATGGTCAGCGTTAGGAGGCTCTTCTTCAAAAACATCAAGACCACAGCCAGCAATATGTCCAGAGTCGATAGCTGCTTTGAGCGCCACTTCATCAACAAGGCCACCACGTGCACAGTTGACAACCACAGCACCTTTATTCATGAGAGCGAGTCGCTCTGCATTAATGATATGCTTTGTGTCTTCTGTCATTGGGACGTGAAGGGTAACGAAATCAGCCGCTTTAAGAGCAATGTCTGGAGACTCACAGAGTTCTACTTTTAGAGAATCAGCACGCGCCTGAGTAAGAAACGGGTCATAGGCTGCAACATGCATGCCAAAGGCTTGAGCACGCTTAGCAAATTCCACTCCGATACGGCCCATACCGATGATGGCGAGGCGCTTATCATACACTTCGATACCTTTGTAAGCTTTTCTGGCAGCTTTGAAGTCACCTTTAAGTACACCATTGTGAGCAAGGGCGAGATTACGGGCCGCTGAGAGCATGAGTGTAAAGGCTAGTTCCGCAGTGGAAATAGTGTTTCCTGTAGGCGTGTTCATGACGATCACCCCATTGTCAGTAGCTGCTTCACGGTCAATGTTATCAACTCCTACACCAGCTCTGCCTACAACTTTTAGCTTAGGAGCAGCTTCGAGTAACTTACGTGTCACTTTAGTCTGTGAACGAACGATGAGGCCATCGAACTCACCGATGATCTTACAAAGTTCCTCTTCAGGAAGACCTGTGTTGACAACAACATCTAAATTTGGGTGTTCTTCAAGTGCTTTCACTCCGATTTCAGAAATCGGGTCGGATACGAGAATTTTTTGGTTAGCCATTAGGGGGCGTTCTTAATACCTCTCAGGGAGCTTGTCAAAGTGTGAAATAGTCATTTTATCAGATGCGAAGTAAAGAAGGGCAAAATACAGCTCAGATAGTAAAAAGGAACCTTTGTCATCAGGCTTATCTTGAGAGTTCAGTGGGATTAAGCATGGATCTAGTAGTAGAGAATATAGCTTGCGATTTCTCACTTGCAGGATACCTCTAACTACGTGTTTTGGCGATATAGAGGTATCCCGGAGGTTCAACTAAGTGGGAACCTTGCGGGAAAGACGCTTTTTCAGCAGGTGGTAGCATTAGCCTTTTGGCCTTTTTTACAAAATCTGATGGGAACGGTCGTCAGTTTTGTCGATATGATGATCGCGAGTCGTATGACCGCGGAGGATATCACAGGCTATAGTGGAGACCCGAACGTTTCGTCTGCAATGATCGAAATGATGGGGCCGATTATTTATGTGATCTGGATGATGATGATTCTCCAAGGATCAATCGCAACCGGAGCTCAGGCATTGGTGGCAAGAGCCAATGGAGGAAAGGATAGGGAACTAGCGGAGCGGGCCTTTGGTCAATCGGTCCTCTTAGGAATATTCTCAGGAATGATAGGTGGTGGAGTGATCTGGCTCTTACGTGATCAAATCATAGAGCTTTCAGATATTACTCCTAGGGCAGCGATGTTTGCTGAAAATTATATCAAAATAGTGGCGTTTTCTGCTCCTCTCAGTGGTGTATTGTTTGTGGTAAACTCCTGCCTGAGGGCTTCGGGGGATACCTTAAGGCCTTTTATCGCAATGTGTCTGGTAAACCTGGTGAATGTCATAGCCTCTTTGATCTTTGTCCACGGACCTGCGCCGTTAGGAGGGCATGGCGAAGCAGGAATCGCTGGGGGAACCGTAGTGGGCTGGCTCGCAGGTGTGATCGTGATCCTCTGGGTAGTAAGGGTGAAGGGGAAAAACACAAGTATCGATGACCCCATGGTATTACGTTGGCGCTACTTAATCTTTGAAAAGGTGCTAGCGTGGAGGATTAGCCGTGTGGCTCTGCCCAATGCCATTGAGGTGATCGGGATGTGTTCTATTCATAGTATAGGGTTCTATTTCGTGGCGCAAGTGGGCAAAAAATACGCGGAGAAGATGGGTGCTGCATCAGAAGGCGTGATCGTAGGAGCGCATGCGGTAGCGGTAAGGATAGAGTCTTTTTCATTTATGCCAGGTTTTGCCCTAGGGATGGCTGCAGCAACATTAGCCGGTCAGTATTTAGGAGCCGAATCACCAGAGATGGCGAAACGTGCAGTGAGATTCTGTTGGGGGGTGGCGCTTGTGACCATGAGTTTTGCAGGGGTGGTGATGTATATATTTGCCGAACCCTTGGTAAAGCTCTTGATCGATACAGACGGGGAGCAGCTTGAGGTAGCTGTAGGAATTATTAGGATCTTTGCCTTCGCTCAACCTCTATTTGCCACAACTATGGTGATGAAAATGTCGATGCGCGGCGCAGGAGATACAGCAACTGTGATGTTCTCAGCATTTGTGATCATGATCACTGTGAGGATTTTGCTTCTTGGGCCTTACACCTATTCCGAGGGAGCTAGCATTAATGGAGTTTGGATGATCATGAGCTTGGATCTTCTGGTGCAAGCGACAGTTTTCACGATTTTACACTATAGGGGAAAGTGGACCAAAGCAAAGGTGTAAGAGCTTGTAAACGCTTGGATTCTGGAAGGAGGATCTAGAAAATAGTTAATTTATCTTAAAAACCTCCAAGATTGTAAAAAAATAACACTTTTGGCTTTCGGTATGGGGAAAACTTATTGTATAGCTGCTTTATTCACATGGAAACTATTACTTCTGGAAATCTCTGGAGCCTTAAAAATGCGTCTGCACTATGCGTCGCATTAGGTACTTTTGCGACTTTTTCAACCTTACAGGCAGACACCTTAGGTGAGGCTCAAAAGGATGAGACTGCACGTCGTATAGAAAAAAGCCTAGAGGCTAAGCAGCTATTAGCTGTTGGTGATGACGCTTATCAGGCCGCCCAGTATAAGAATGCTGTGGAAGCCTATGGTCGTGCACGCGGACTGCTCCCTGAGTCAAAAGCAACTGCCGACTACTCAGAAGCTCTTAATGACCGCTACGCAAAGGCTGTAGTGGAATATTCAAAGGTTTTGATACGCGAGGGCAAAGTTGAAGAATCTCAGAAACTACTAGATTCGCTTACGGAAACGAAAACTTTTGAAAATGACCCACTTTTAGCGAAAGCTAGCAATGATGCGTATGACCCTATCCGGACTAACCCCTCAGTGACAGGGGAGCATGCAAAGAACGTAGATGAGGTAAGAAAGTTGCTCTATGAGTCTCAAGGTGCCGTTGATGCTGGGCTATTTGATAAAGCTTTTGAGGGGTATGAACAAATTCTTAGAATTGATCCGACCAATCAGGCTGCAAGACGTGGTATGTCAGCAGTCAGTGCACACCGTGCTAGTTACGGTCGAGCTGCTTACGATGAAGCCAGATCAAGGCTGTTATCTGATGTTGATAAGGCATGGGAAATTAAGCCACTCTCTGAAGCGTTCTTAGGATCAACGATTGTCGGGGGCCTAGGAGAAGGAGCTAACCCTATAACCTTGGACACGAGGAATAAAATAAGCAAAATCATTATCCCTCGTTTTGATGTAGATAATGTATCGATTGCGACCGCCTTGGAAAATTTTAAATTGCTAGTGAGGGAGAATGATCCTGAGCCAGATATTTCAAAAAAAGGAATCAATGTAGTCCTCAGTTTAGGTGGAGAGTTTAATGAATTAGGCCAAGAAATTGCGCAAAAGAAATTCTCGCTCAACCTTAATAACGTTCCTGCCGATAAACTTTTAGACCTCATCTGTAGACAATCGAATACAGAATGGAAAGCAGAGCAGTATGCGCTAACTGTTGTACCAAGTGGACAACTAGTGAGTGAACTTTTCGTAAGACAGTTTAGAGTTCCTCCAAATTTCTTTAGCCAACCATTTGAAAAGACTGAAAGTTCAGACGTTATTTTTCAGGATATAGGCTCAGCTGAAGTCACAAGAAGAAATAATACCGTTCAAGGTTACTTAGAATCTTTAGGTGTATCTTTCCCTCAAGGTGCAAAAGCTCAATATGTAGTCGGTAGAAATTTACTCACTGTAGTTAATACTCCTGCAAATATGCGTGTCTTAGCACAAGCTATTCAGGGTATTAAAAATAACCAAAACTTAGCGATTAATGTAAAGCTCAAGGTTATCGATGTCACTGAGAACGATCTTGATGAGCTTGGTTATGATTGGATTTTAGGCGCACAAGAGTTTGGCGGTAATGGTGTTCTTGGCGGTGGAAGTCCAGGAAATGGAGTGCCTGTCATTCCTATTCAATCTGGTGGTAACTCAGCAGTTGACGGAGCAGCGATAACTTCAGGGAACCGATCAGGAGGAAACGCATTTACCGGAGACTCAATTTTATCGAGAATTGCCGCAGGTAACGACCTGTCTCAACTCGGCCAAGCTGCAAATTCAGCTCCAGGAGTATTAGCATTTACCGCTTTAAGAAATAATTCAAATGTGCAGCTTATCTTACGAGGACTAGCGCAGTCCACTGGAAGCTCAAATATCTGGGCTCCTTCAGTGACCGTTCGTCCAGGTGAGAGGGCTAGACTTGAAGAAGTTAGACTCTTCATTTACCCAACGGAATATGATCCACCAGAAGTACCTGATAATATTGGGACGATTGGTGGGGGTGGACCAGGCACGGTTTCTTCCATACCAATAACTCCTGCAATACCCACAGCGTTCGAAGAAAAAGCTGTAGGTAGAATTTTTGAAGTCGAGGCCAGTGTAGATAATAACCGCCGTTATATAAACCTCAACTTAGCTCCTACCTTTAGCGAGTTTATCGGATTTGTGAATTATGGATCACCTATTTTTGCTTTTTCAAGTGGTTTAAATGCCGCCCCTGTTCCAGTTGTTGCGAACGATATTTTGATGCCTATTTTTGAGGAAATAAAAACAAATACAAGTGTTACAGTTGCTGACGGAGCCACAATAGTTATCGGCGGTTTAAAACGTGTCGAGGTGCAGCAAGTAAATGATAGAGTTCCTGTTCTAAGTAGTTTACCTTTTATTGGAGACTATTTTAAATCTAACGGAAACCAGACACTTGAACGTGCGATTGTTATTTTTGTTTCAGCAGAGCTCGTTGACCTTCAGGGGAATCCTTGGAGGGATAAAAACCTAGAACAACAGTAAATCTTATGCCCGAGGAGCTTCGGAGGAAGCAAGTGCGTAAAAAAAAGGACAGTTCTGTTTCTCGCAAAAAAGAAATTGTTCAACGTGATGGCGAAGAAGTTGTCAGGGTAAGATCTAAACGCCGAAGGTCTAAGCAAAAGAAAAATGAGATTAGCCAAGGTGTTTTAAATAAAATATTCTGGCGGAGCTTCCTTGTTGTCGGACTAGGTGTGTCGTTGGCTGGAGCTTATACCCTTAGAATGCTTTATGTGAATGGCCCAAAGTATGAGGCTAAATTAATTCATGCTCTTGAGGAACATCATGGTGCTGATATTACGCTGGATGGACTAAGCTTTGCACCTAAACAAATAAGTCTAGCTCATTTAGAATACACCAAAGAGGCAGATTTTTTTAAGGGTCTTGAATTGTTCAATATCCAGATGCCACATCATACCTTAGGTGCAATCACAGGAAATTGGAAAGGCTCAGTTGTAGAAGCCTCGGATGGAATACTTCGATTTAATACGACGCAAAATTTTAATTTCAACTTTTCTCCTGCTCTAGAATTAAATGCTAATGAGCTTTATGTGAAAACAATGAATGTTTTTACCGGTGGATATGAACCGCTGCTCAGTGGGGTCGAGTGCTCCATAGCTTCAGGTATCATTACTTTTGAGGGAGGGACTGTATCTATCCCACTCTTTGAAAAAACGGAGTTAAAAAAACTATCAGTTTATATTAGAGAGAAGACTTTATTAGAAGGTGAACTCATTCTGAATGAATCCATAACCGAGGTAAAAGGAGTGCTCTCAGATGAAGAAATATCAATTCAAATAGGCATTGTGCCTCTTAACCCGATCCATATAGAGCCAAGCCAGGCTTACTTAGTGCATGATCAGATCGAGGGCTTGGATATTCGCTATAAAGTGAACCGAGAGAGTGTGGAGCTAGAAGGGAAGTTTAACTCGCTCTTTAAGGCTCATAGGGTCGATCCTCTAGCTAATATAATTAGAAAATTGGCACCTGAAGGGTATATAGCCACGTTAGATAAAGGTCCTCTTGAGGGTGAATTAGATTACCAGAATGGCTATTTGTCGATTTCTTCGAGCCTCTATACATCTCCATTTAGCTACCATGCTAAGTTTAATTTTAAAGAAGGAAGCTCTAAAACCGAGCTTGTCCTATCCTTTCCTTTGGCATGGGAAAAGAAGCTAGCACTCTACCCTCAATTACAAAACATCGTCACTATTGAGAATGAAAGCTACCAGCTTAAATGCTCTCTTTGGAGTGAGGGTGGAAAAATTTTAGATGATTTAGACTCGCGTATATTTCAACTGGAACAAGGAAGTAGAGAAAAAAATCTCGAATCTCTTGAAAAACAGTTAGATCAGCTGATTAAGTGAAATAGAAAAGTGCTTCAAGCATCGTATCAAGGGAGTGAAGA
>JALZVA010000207.1 GCA_023301335.1 Akkermansiaceae bacterium | reverse complement strand
TGTCGCCTTCTGTCTCCACCTCCTTCTCATGTGGCTCCGTCTCGGACGCCGTAGCTCACACCCGACTCTCCTGCACGGTCACGCCGCGCATAGCCCACATGGCCCAGAGGGCAACATCCAGAAGGTATAAGCACCTAGCAATTTTTCGAAATGAAAGTACAAACATTCTTTACAGGACTTATCGCAACATTCGGCACCGCTTGGGTGCTGGTGATCGCTTATCCGTTTTTCGCCCTGAAGGATCAGGCAGCGATCGAATGGGAAGATAAGGATGGAAATCCTCGTCAATATTCTCCTACCGGTCAGAACCACTGGAGGGGAGCTGAAGTTTACCGTCAGGAAAACTGCCAGACTTGCCACACCCGTGTGATCCGTAACTCTGTTGCAGGCTCTGAAGTCTTCCGCTCCGACTGGGCAGGACAAAAGCACTACGATGAAGACGGGAATCTGCTCGCAGATACCCGCCGTGAATCCCACCCACTCGACTACCGTGATAAGCATTACGCTTCAATGGGAACTGGTCGTGTAGGCCCTGACCTTATCAACTACGGCATGAGAGTCGCAGCTGAAGTAAAGCGCGCTAATGAGGCAAACGAAAAAGCGATCGCAGCAGGTGAGATGAAACCATTTACCGTAGAGGAACTCACCTACCTTCACCTGTATAATCCACGTAAGGATGTAGCACAATCATCAGGAGAGAAGAACTGGTCAAATTGCCCAAGCAATAGACACCTCTTTATCACAAAATCAGCAGCAGGGCAGGGATCTGTCAGGGCATTGCCAGTAAGAACGAAAGAAGGAAGCCAAGTCGTGCCAAGTGCAGATGCAAAGGCATTGATGAACTTCCTCAACGCTTCTCAGCATGACCAAATGCTACCAAAATCAGAAAGTAAGGGAGAAAACTTTGCAGAATAAGTTTCCTGTCGTAAAATTGAATTTATAGAAAGATGTCAAATTCTCAGAAGCCAGATCTTGAAGAAAACACAAATGTACGTGTTTCGCATCGCGATGTAGACCGCGAGGCGGCGGCAGCAGCACGTGAGATGACCTTGAGGGAAAATGGGCTAGAGCCTATTTCAGGAGGCGTAATCGTGATTTTCGTAATCATCGGCCTACTCGCAGGTGGGGTGCTTTTTAAAGACACCATTTTTAACTACGGAGCCACTCCAGATGGATACCGCAGAGAGGTAGATCCTAACTCCTTAGTGAAAGGCCCGCCTATCGGTGAGGCATTTGATGCGTATTTTAAGAAAGGTCAGGAACTTTTTGGTGGTAAGTGTGCTTCTTGCCACGGAGGTAATGGATCTGGATCAGGCACAGTGCCTCCACTCGCTGGATCAGAATGGGTCAAGGGAGAGAATGACACGTACGTGCTAGCGATCGCATCGATGGGTGCAAAAGGTGAATTCATCGTAAAAGGCAAAGCTTGGAACGGAAACATGCCGAATGCGGGTGCAGGTCTTAGCGACTACGAACTTGGCTCTCTTTCAACCTATCTACGGAATTCCTTTGGCCATGACTCAGGAGTCATCACAGGAGCGGAACAGATTAAGGACTTCCGTGAGAGAATGAAGCAGCGTAAAGCAGCAGGAGTAAGCGGAGAAATGACCTCTCAAGAACTTAAGACTGCAGCTTACTTTAAAGATCCACTCGGCGGCGAACGCATGGATAAGAAAACCAAGGTGAACAAGAAAACTGGGGAACCTGCCGAATAATAGACATATTTAGAAAAGGATAGACAATTTTCACACACTCTGAGAATACATCCACCTACTCAATTCTGCACTAATTGACAAAATGAGCGACCACGATCATCACGATGACGACCATCATCACCAAAACTTCATTCAGAAGTACATCTTTTCTACGGATCATAAAATCATTGGAATCCAGTATGGGATAACAGCATTGTTATTTCTCGCGTTTGGATTCTTCCTCATGATGGTAATGCGTTGGAGTATTGCCCACCCTCATGAACCACTCCCAGAGTGGATGGCTTGGATCTTCACTGACGCCTGGAAAGCGCGTTGGTTAGACGGAAATGGCTTAGTAACAGGGGAGACCTATAATATGTTTGGTGCCATGCATGGAACCATCATGGTCTTCCTCGGCGTGGTGCCTCTGGGCTTTGGCGCTTTTGGTAACTACATCACTCCTCTTCAAATCGGAACTGTTGATATGGCGTTTCCGAAGCTTAACATGTTTTCCTACTGGCTCTACCTACCAGGTGGTTTGCTGATGTGTGCTTCCTTCTTCATGGAATCTGGAGCGGCAAAATCTGGGTGGACGAACTATCCGCCACTCTCGGCCTTTGCCGATTCCCACCATCCCGACCAATGGATGACGGGGCAGACCCAGTGGCTCTTAGGTCTGGTCTTACTGATTAGTTCCTCACTTCTAGGCTCTGCTAACGTGATCACCACGGTGATTAACCTACGTGCCAAAGGCATGACATGGCTCCGTCTGCCCTTCCTTGTATGGGCGATGTTAGTGACAGCATTCCTTCTTCTTCTCGCATTCCCACCACTTGAGGTAGCTGGGATCATGCAGCTCTGTGACCGTATCACAGGATCTTCCTTCTTCCTGCCTTCTGGCTTGTTTGAAACAACTGCTAACGGCGGCCCTGGCGGGGTAGTCGAAAACTCTGGCGGAGGTTCACCCTTATTGTTCCAGCACTTGTTCTGGTTCCTTGGTCACCCAGAAGTATACGTGCTGCTTCTTCCAGCGATCGCCTGTGTAGCGGAGATCATCCCCGTGAATACGCGGAAGCCACTCTGGGGCTATAAATCAATGGTCTATGCGGTCATCGTACTAGGATTCATCTCCTTCATCGTGTGGGCACACCACATGTATATGACCGGAATGGACTCTACCGTCTCGACCTTCTTCCAGATCACCACAGTGTTGATTTCGGTTCCTTCCGTAGTCTTGATCACAGCAATGCTCATTTCTCTCTGGGGAGGCTCCATCCGCTTCACCATGCCGATGATGTGGGCATGTGCCTTCCTACCGATGTTCGGTATTGGAGGACTCACAGGACTACCACTCGCCTTCAACCTTGCAGGACTTCACTTGCATGACACCTATTACGTGATCGGACACTTCCACTACGTGGTTGCCCCAGGTATCCTCTTTGGCCTCTTTGCCGGGATCTACCACTGGTATCCGAAAATGTTTGGACGCTACCTGAACCGCACGCTCGGACACCTACACTTCTGGCCTTCTCTCATCCTTATCAACTGCGTATTCTTCCCAATGCTCATTCAAGGGATGGCAGGATTCCACAGACGTTGGTATAATGGTGGTGATGTGTATGCAGCTAAATCAGAGGATTCTGCAGATGTGTTCGCCAACACGGTTGCCGATTACCTTGACCTCAACGTCTTCATGTCGTGGTCTGTATTCTTCCTCGCCATCGCGCAGCTCCCATTCATCTTTAACCTCTTCACCGCATGGTTTGCAGGGAAGAAGGCTTCCGATAACCCTTGGGATGCGACCACGCTTGAGTGGGCAACGCCAACGCCTCCTGGACACGGGAACTTCACCTTCGATGTCGCGGTTTACCGTGGCCCATATGAATATAGTCGCCCAGATTGTAAGGACGACTTCTATCCACAATGGCATGAACCTAAGAAGGAGCAGGAAACAGAAAAGGCAGATGCCTAACACTGGGACCAACGCAACACAGACTATCTAAACATACTCGCTTTATCTAATCTAACATCATGGAAATTCCATATATCGTAGAAGCCCGTAAGGACACAGGCTTGTTCAACTCGAAGATCGCTATCTGGCTATTTTTAGCCTCAGAGGTCATGCTCTTCGGTGGCTTGTTTTCAGCTTATATCTTCCTTCGCCTCGGCGCGGACTTCCCATGGCCGGAGAGAACTCTACCGATTGTTCCGGGTCTGATCAACACGGCTATCTTGATTGCTTCTTCTGTCACCGTGGTATTTGCCTGGGCAGAACTAAAACTTGGCAACTGGAGAAAGTTCCAGGTCTATATGTCCATCACCCTGATCTGTGCAGCAGTCTTCATGGTGCTGAAACTCAGTATCGAATACCCTTCTAAGTTTGCGCACCAAGCGATCAGACTCTCAGATTTCGCTGTGCTGGAAGGCCACGTAGTGAAGCCTAAGGAAAAG
>JALZVA010000206.1 GCA_023301335.1 Akkermansiaceae bacterium | reverse complement strand
CTACACTAAAATTACGTGTATAAATACCACTACCTTCATTCCCTCCACCTTCAGCTCCCGAAGGTATTATCTCCCATGCTGCATCCACCTCAGTTAACAAGCGCGATCTGGTCTCATCGTATGCTGATCTATAGTAATTGCTACGCGCGTTACTCACGTTTGATTGCCAACGACGCGCAGCCATATTATAAGGATCAACTTTGAGAACCTTGTCAAATTCTTGATGAGCTTTATCAAATAAGCCTAAGTTATAATAGCCCTCTCCCTTATAAAGGTACTTATTCACCCTCTGGACACCATTTTGATACGCGAAGCTAGCTGCTGCATTTTTCTGCACAGATTGTTGGTTTTCCTCAGAAAAGACGAGTCGTTTCTTCTGTGCTCCGTTCACGATAAATCCACATGATGAATGCTGCACTGACTCATTCCCATCATAGCTGTAATCTTCAAATATAGGCATGACCTTAGTGGGCTCTTCCAGCTCCGATAGGTTACTTGGGTTCAATGTTGCCAAGACCATGGCGGGAACGATCTGCCCATTTGAATCTGTCACCTTTAGCTTAGCTTTCAGAGTCTCCCCAGCCTTAGCCTTAGATGCCTCATCTAAGCCCACGTAGCTTGCTTCAATATTCAGCTTCGTGGAAACCTCTACGTTAAGAGATTCCATATAGAACTCTCTCTCATCGATAGCTAGGACCGTCAGCTTAAACCCTGGGGAGTATCTAGAGTCTAACTTCAGCTTCACTTCATTCATTCCTTTTGTGGCCGTCACGACCTTTCTCTCGATTGAGCGATACGTCTCGTAAGAGAGCAGGACAGGAGTTGGCTGTGAAAGATTAGAAAAAAGTTGTATCGACATTTCTTGATCGTCAAAGACTTCAGCATTCTCGCTATAGAGAACGATCTTATCTTGAGATGCTGCTCCGACTACACGAATAGAAATAACATCCATCACCTCCACTCCGTATTGATCTTTCCCCGTGACTTTAAGCTGATAGTCTCCTTCTTTATCAAACTTAAGTGAATGCTGCGCATTTCCTGTTTGTGCATCAGTGGTGAGGCTGAGCACATTTAAGGATTCCAGCTTTCTATGCAGCTTGGTTTTTCCACTTAGGATATCCAAGCTTTCAGAACTGCTAAGCTTCAAGATCTCTACCTGTAGTTCAGCCCCCACTGGTTTATTCTTAAAATCTCTGGTTTTACAGGTAAGCTTAAGCTGCTGTCCTACTCCTGCAGTAGAGTGGCTAAGTGCTGAATCAATTGATAGATCCACAGGGTCTAGTACGACCCATTGCTCTGGAGAAAAGAGCTTAACATTCGAAAAACTAGTGGAAAAATTAAGGGTGCTTCCTGCTAAATCAGCAAGAGTGTCATAGGTGAACTCAGCTTCTCCATTTTTATCCGTTTTCATTTCCAGCTTTATCCCTCTCGGTAAATAGAGGGTGAACTTCGACTCTGCCACCGGACCTCCATTACGATAGGAGGCTTTCACCTTTCCTTTCAGCACATCACCTTCTTTAGCGTATGATTTTTCAAAAGATACGGTCGCTGAGCCAAGTAATTCAGATTCTTTACTGATATTTTTAATACCTCTAAGCACGACACTATCATCTTTTTTCTGCGTTAGAGTATAGCTGATAGAAGCTACTTTAGTAGCAAGAGGGATACGTATTTTTTCAGCTACAAAGCCCTCTTTGCTAAGCTGCACATCTTTCGATAGTAAACGTACGCTTCCTGCACGCACTTCTAGGTGATAGTCTGTCTCAGTCGGGTAGACAAACTTGCCATCTTTGTTCTCACGCACGACGGCATTTATCTTAATCGTATCTCCTACACGTGTCTCTTCCCTGTCCACCATGAACCATGCTTCAACGCTTGAGTTCTCTTTTCTACTTGAGGAACCAAATATGTCTCGTTCCATGGCACTTGAAGTAAATATATTTCTGATGTGTGAGCTGGCGACCCCTTGCTCACCACTTACCAGTACCCGGTAGGAGGAATGATTCTCAGGGAGTTGGAGAGCTGTATAGAACACTCCCTTTGCATCCGTCTTTCCTTCTATGATAATCTCCTCCTCTGAGGCCACCATGACAGATACATGGGCCGCAGGCTGATTCGTGACTGCGTCTTTTACATAAACGATCAAATCTTTTCTCGAAGAACTCACCACTAAGTCAAGGTTGCCACGTTGCACCAAAGTGGTACTCTCAAAATTTTCAGATTCTACTTTTATCACGCATACCCCGGGCTTCCCTTGTGGAAATGGAATTTCGATCCGTGATTTTTTATCTCTCTTTTCAAGGTAGTCTTCCACGGTCATTTCCCAGGACTTATCCGGATCAATCAGATCCAAGTCCAGATTGACAGCTTGTTCAATATCAGCAGTCTTGCGCCAGTAAGAGGTCGCATCCATCCAGTATTGCTTCACTTTCACCTTTTCTACATTACGAGAATTCATCTCTACGAATGGCTTTTCTTTTAAGGTGAAAGACTTGGGGGTCTGGAGAGTTAATAATTCCGTATCTAACGAGTTGATCAAAGCGCGCGCAGAAGAAGTTCCTGCACGTTTTAACAGTTCTACCCCTTTTTCAAATTCCTCAAGCTGCTGCATGTACACAAGCCCAGATTTTTCGTAAGCCTGCTTTGCTTTCTGATCACCAGCAAAGCGTTGTAATAAAGGCTGCCACTGTTCTATGGCTAGACGATACAGCTCTTTTGCTTTTTGCTCATTCTCTTCTTCTAATTCCTTTTCCGCAAGCGTGAGAGGGATGTTCCCTCGCTGGTAAAGCAGGTGGACTAATTTATCATGTAGTGGATAGGCCTGCACAAAGGCATCGATCTCAGCGGTCGCAGTGGCAATAGTGTCATCTACCTCTTTATCTGTGGGAAGCTGTGCAATGGCATAAAGAAGTTTATCATACTCTAACTGGGCGAGCTTATTTTGGATCGTTGGCCATTGAGAGCCATTGGGAAATTTTAC
>JALZVA010000205.1 GCA_023301335.1 Akkermansiaceae bacterium | reverse complement strand
ACTCCACACGCGGCTAGAGTAGGAGCTAAAATAAGTGAAGTCAAATCCCCTACTCCTCCAGTCGAATGCTTATCTACCACTGGCCCATCGAGATTTGACCAATCAAATACCACCCCAGAATCACGCATAGCTTTAGTTAAAATTACCAATTCACCACCTGTCATTCCTCTCAAATAAATGGCCATAGTGTAGGCGGCTATTTGAGAGTTTGAAACATTGCCTGAAGCGATTCCTTTCACAAAGTCCGCGATCTCCCAATCTGCGACTTCGTATCCATCACGTTGCTTTGCTATAATATCTTTAAAATTTTGCATTGCCGTTTCTTATTATGTGTTAAAATAGGAGTTCATTGCCCAAAGCCAAGCTTTATGTCCAAGGTAAATGCCTAAAATACCTAATATCCCCGCTAGGGCTGGAGGAGCTGGCAACGGTAACTTAATTGCACTAAAAAGCACACCTACAAAGAAGCCAGCTAAAAGCGACAGGCCTAACAATTTTATTTCATCCATCAGTAATATCTATATTATCAACAAATCTCTGTATACTTGACCAGAAAAAGTTGAATAAAAGTGACAGCTTAGTAATTTCTCAAAATCTTCCCCTTTTCTCTTTGCTCTATGCGTAATAACCCATAGGATGATAGCAATGTCAGATACGAAGGAGTCTAAATTCAATAATTTCATCATCATGCAGGCACAAAGCGCAGGCATGTTTCTTGGGCAAGTCCCCCACCCTGCTAGTGGTGAAAAAATCGTCAATCTTCAGGCTGCCTCAAGTGTCATCGAGAATCTCAATATGCTCCGCGAAAAAACCACCGGAAATCTTAGTAAAACTGAGCAACAACTCCTCTTCTCGGCCATCGAAAACCTCGAAACTCTTTACCGCACAACCTCTTCTGAGGCGTAGCAAAGTACGCATGCGACGCCTTTTCCCAGCTCTTCTTATCGCCGTAAGCTCCATGCTTGCCAGCGCACAGTCATCAAATCAGCTCAATCATAACTTGGATGCCTTACCCAATGGAACCAAAATGCATAAGCTCAAGGTTCCTCGTTACGATAAAAATTTAAAACCCAGCGCTCTATTAGAAGCTGAACTAGTGGAGAAAATAGACAGCGCATGTATTAAAATCACGGGAATGAAGCTGAAACAATTCGGGCAAAGCCAAGATGACTTCATCTCTGTGCATCTCGAAAATGCCGACTACAACCCAGTTCTTAATTTTGTAACGAGTCATAATCTTGTCTCCGTAACGAACTCCAGCGGCACTTGCCGCGGTAATGGTATCATCACAAATTTAACTTCCCGCCAAGGACTCATTCTTGGACCTATCTACTCTGAAATAAAACTTCGTCCTAAGACACAAACTTCTGAAAAAACGATGCACCCTTTAAAAAAATCCACAGCAAGTGCCGCCACCTCACTCGCTCTCATCACCACCGGAATCGCCAACCAGCTCACTCTCACACCCCAAAAATCGGCCGAACTAGAGTCACTTCGTCAGGCACCTCTCAGCCAAGCCTCTTTCCCAAACAAGGATTCTCTTTCTAAAATAAAGCAGCTAGATTCGCAAAAAACCAGCGAATCAGACATTCTGATACAGGCATTTTTAAGCTCAGAACAAGCTAGTCAATTCATTCAAAATAAGAAAAAAGTAGCGCCTGTAGCAGCCATACAAGCTACCCCCAGCTCCAAAGATGCATTAAAGATAAGCTGCGAAGGAGATAACTTCTTCGACATAGAAAAAGGCATTCTCTCTTTTCAAAAAAATATAAAAGTCCGTGAGCCTCGCCTCACTCTTGATTGCTCCAAGGAACTTACTGTCACCCACGAAGGCTCAACTGATAACAAGGCCAACAAGCAAGAAAACAAACACGGTATTAAAAAAATCGTAGCCATTGGTAATGTAAAATTTAAAGGTCGAATGAAGGACGACAAAGGTGTGGAAAAGGTCATTGAAGGCTTTGCCGATCTTGTTGAATTTAACTACGAAGAGGGCACTACTATTCTTAAAGGAGGAAAGCCATACATCATTGCCACCGAGGGAGACCGCTGGATCAAGACCGAAACACTGCGAGAGAACCAATGGATTCTCATTCGCCTAGACGGCTCCACCCGTATTGACGGAGGTTCTAACATCACCATCGGTGGACTTAAAAAAGGTAAGTAATATCACACCCCAATTTTATTCCCTGTGGACTACAATCTTACAGAATCCGCCACTAAGCGGAGCAGTGTGCAATTTCTTCTAGGAGCCTCCAAACTGAAGAAAGAATATAGTGGTAGAGCTGTCGTCGACGGTGTCTCTCTCACCATTGGTGAAGGAGAAATTGTTGGTTTGTTAGGCCCTAACGGAGCAGGTAAAACCACTACCTTTTACATGATTACTGGCCTCGTCCCCCCTACTGATGGAGTCGTTACCTACCTCGGTAATGATATCACCAGTATGCCAATGCATAAGCGTGCCAGACTCGGTATGTCCTACCTTCCCCAAGATGAATCCATCTTTAGAAAACTCTCCGTATCTGACAACCTCCTTGCCGTGTTAGAGTCAAGAAAAGACCTCACACGTAAGCAACAGAAGGAAAAACGAGATGAACTACTAGAACGATTCAGAATCTCTAAGCTACGTAAATCCATCGCCATGACCCTCTCTGGTGGAGAAAAACGCCGCTTATCTATCGCACGCTGCCTCTGCACTTCTCCCAAGCTCCTCATGCTAGACGAACCTTTTGCAGGGGTTGACCCGAAAGCAGTCGAAGATATTCACGAAATCGTTTGCGAGCTCAGAGATAAAGATGGCTTAAGTATCTTGATCACCGACCATGATGTCCGCGCCACCTTAAGTATTGTGGATCATGCCTATGTGATGACTGACGGCAAAGTTTTTATCGAAGGAACTGCCGAAGAAATCGCCAGCGACGCCATGGCTCGCAAACATTATTTAGGAGAAGACTTTACACTCTGAGTTTTTTTAGTCTATTATATGGTGATCATTGCTTTAAAGCGTGCTCATTAGCTCGGTTTTTCTTGGTTGCATACCAAGCTTACCGAATCGTTAACACCAACAGAAAGGACTACTATAAATATGCAAACAGCAAATGTGAATACCCCAATTAATATCACCGTCCGTCACGAGTCTATTACCGACTCCCTTCGAAATTATGTTCATAAAAAAATCGAAGGCCTCCATTTAGATTACCCTAAGATTATTGAAGCGAAAGCAGTCTTAGACGTCCAAAAAAATAGGCACATCGCAGAGGTCATTCTCTACTGTGCCAATCACATCACCATCGATGCTTCTTCAGAGACACATGATAACATGTATGCCTCTATTGATAATACTATCTCAAAAATTGCTAGGCGCATGAGAAAACGTAAAACGCGTTTACTTAAGAAACACCGCCCTGGCCCAGAGGGTTCTATCAAGCACCTCCCGGAGAAGGTTTTCTCCCAAGACCTTCTTGACCAAATTCCAGAAGAAGTCGAAGCCGACCCTGAACCGATGCTCATTCATCGAGAAGGCTACAAGCTCAAGAAGCTTTATAAAGAAGACGCCATCATGGAGCTAGAGCTCTCCGATAAACCCTTCATCGTTTACCAGAACGCGCGCCGTGATATTCTCCAAATCGTTTACAGAAGAAGTGATGGTGATTATTCTATAATCGAACCTAATGGCTAACCTCCTACGCCTACGAAAAAGAGGGCTATGCAAGATGCGTAGCCCTCTTCTATTTACTACGGACAAGGGTAAATACACATCGTTACAAAATCCTCCTTCAGTTAAAAAAACTCCCATTGATGTCTCTATTGTGCTTACTAGCTAGTATCATTGTAGAGTGACCTACTTTTATCCAAGGATCTTTAGACTCCGTTTAAGAAGAGTTACCCCTTGATCTACTTCCTATAATTTATTACCTTCATCCTATCATGAAAAAGAAATTGTTAAAGATTTTCATCCTCCTAACGACCATCAATTTGGG
This sequence comes from Akkermansiaceae bacterium, assembly GCA_023301335.1. Taxonomy (GTDB): domain Bacteria; phylum Verrucomicrobiota; class Verrucomicrobiia; order Verrucomicrobiales; family Akkermansiaceae; genus Rubritalea. The sequence goes on along the minus strand of JALZVA010000205.1, from coordinate 15,959 downwards.
GATGAACCGCGTAAGCGCACAAGAAAATCAAAAAGAGCGTCCCAATATCATAGTTGTCCTCGCTGACGATATGAGTGCAGCTGATTCAGGAACTTACGGTCATCCACTAACTAAGACGCCAAATATGGATAAACTTGCCTCACGTGGACTCAAGTTTAACCAAGCCTATTCCGCTTGCGGAGTTTGCTCTCCTTCGCGTTCTGCTATTCTGACAGGTAGAACACCTTATCGTAATGGAGTTTGGCGTCACCTTTCAGGGAATCATCAGGCACACCTACGCGCCAGTGAAATCACCTACCCTGAACTATTAAAGGGAATCGGCTACGAAACCTGCCACATTGGAAAATGGCATCTTCTCTCCCAGCCTCAATATGGTAACCCTGACTTCCCCCAAGTTGGAGAACAAGGAGGCTATGACTACTGGATGGCGACCCATAACAATGCTTCCCCAAGTCATAAAAACCCAGACAATTTTTTTCTCAACGGAAAAGCTTTAGGAAAGTTAGAAGGTTACTCTGCCCCTCTTGTTGCAGATGCAGCCATCAAATGGTTAAAGGAAATCCGTGACCCTAAAAAACCTTTCGTTCTCTCTGTCTGGTTTCACGAACCCCACAGCCCTATCGCTACCGACATCAAATTTGCAAACATCTACGGCGAGCATAAAAACAAAGTTTACATGGGGAATATCACTCAGCTTGATTATGCTCTAGGTCAACTCATGAAAACTCTCGATGATATTGATGAGACCAAGGACACTTTTATTTTCTTCAGCTCTGATAACGGCCCTGTTCCCAGATATGGAGGCACCACAGGTGGCCTTCGAGGACTAAAGCGCAGCTCCTATGAAGGTGGCATCCGCGTCCCTGGCATCGTAAGCTGGCCAGGACACATCAAGCCTGGTTCTGTCACGGATAAAGCAATGATCGGCACAGACATCTTTACCACAGTGTTAGATATTGTGGATATCCCCATCCCGACGGATCGTACTATCGACGGAGCTAGCCTCCTACCTCTCTTCGAGGGAAAAGAAATCACCCGTAACAGCCCGCTCTATTGGAGAACTCACGTGTCTTCGTTTGATAGTCGCTCAGCACTCCGTATAGGAGACTGGAAAATCGTCAGCGATGATGTGATGCAAAATTACCAACTTTTCAATATCGCCGAAGACGAAAACGAAACCAAGGATCTCTCAGCAGAGCACCCAGAAAAACTCAAAGAATTAAAAGATAGTATCCAAAATATGTGGAAAAATATCGAACATGAAGGGCCTAAAGAATGGTGGCACGCAGAAAAGCAAAAGCCTAGTAAAGGTGGTAAGCTTTCTTATTAAGTATCATTCAAACTAACTTCTCTATCTCTTGGCATAATAAAATTACGACTTCGGAAAGACACACTATCCTCTAGCTGAATCATTTATCTACTGCTACTTAAGTTATATTAAAAAAATTATAACCATTTTATAAAATGAACCCATTTCTCTTAAGCTCATCCATCGCAGCCTTGCTGCTGGGAACTAGCTCCGCGCTCGAACCTCTCAAAGATTCCAGTGCTATTTATAATCAGCACATCGCATCATTCACGCTCAACAAGCTCGATCAGAATAAAGACGGCGTCTTCAAAAAGAATGAAAACCCTCAGCAGTGGGAAAAAAGAAAAAAGGCGGACAAGAATAACGACGAAGCTCTCGATCTCTCTGAGCTAGTTAATTCTTATCCTAGCTATATCGACAGCCCTGGGAAAAAAATCCTTAATGTGATCTTTAAAAAAGCTGATCAAAGGAATATTTACCTAGATATTTATATGCCAGATGAAGACACAAATAATAAAAAACCTGTCGTCTTTTATACCCACGGAGGTGGCTGGGCAGCTGGTAGTAAGCATGGGGCAGGACTGGCTTCTTTTAATAAGGTTCACCGTGCGCTCCTTAAGGAAGGGTTCTGTGTTGTCTCTGTAGGCTACCGCTTAGTCAGGAAAGATGGGGACACGGCGATGCGCGACTGCGCCATCGACTCACAAGATGCTCTCCGCTTTATTTCCGCACACCATGAAGCACTCGGGATTGACCCAATGAACATGCACACCTTTGGTGACTCCGCTGGGGGTCACCTAGCTCAGATGGTTTTACTATCCTCCCCTGACGCGATGCAAGGCGACCCAGACCTCGCCAAGTACAATTACAAAACGGTGAGTGGTGTCTCTTGGTATGGCCCATGTGATTTTCAAGATTCTCAGCTCTTTAATCACGATGACAATCCCAAGTTTCGTGATCGCTTTGGACCACGCATCTTAGGTAAAAAAACTAACGCTGAAGATAAAGCTAAACTCTATGCCGAGATGAGTCCTGTTACCTATCTCACTAAAGACAGCCCACCCCTCCTCATGATCCAAGGTGACAAAGACACTACTATCCCACTAAAGCAAGCTCTACGCATGCAAGAGGCTCTTAAAACAATCCCCGCACCAGTTGAAATCACCATCGTCAAAAACGCTGGACATAACTGGAGAGAAGTCGGAGCACCCATCGAACCTGACCGCAACGAGATCGTTCAGCAAACCATTCAATTCCTTCTCAAACATAAATAGTTTTCCAGCTAATATTTCGCCATACTCTTAGCGACCTTTATCATCGCGACAGTAAAGTGGCCGTAAAAAAGGTATTCTTGGATAGTTGTCAAAGAAGGTTCTATAGTAAATTTACGTATGCACTCTCTCTCTACATACATTTTTGCTCTTCTCTTCACGCTTCTGAGTGCGCTCAATTTGAATGCAGAGGAAAAAAATGTGCAGAGGAAAGAGTTCTCCCCTGATCGCCTGCTGGTCTATAAAACCGTAGATGAGTTAAAACTTCACCTCCATGTATTTGAACCTAAAGGTGTAAAAAAATCAGATAAGCGGCCAGCCATCATCTTCTTTTTTGGCGGAGGCTGGCAGTCAGGTACACCAACCCAATTCTACCAGCAGTCACGCCACCTATCCGAGCAAGGCTTGATCTGCGTCACAGCGGAATACCGCGTGAAGAGTAGAAATAAAACCACGCCTTTTGAATGTGTCAAAGATGCTAAATCAGCGATCCGTTATCTCCGTCAACATGCCACTGAACTTGGGATCGATCCCGAACGTATTGCCGCCTCTGGTAGCTCTGCTGGTGGACACCTCGCAGGTTCCAGTGTTCTTCTGGATGGGATCGAAGAACTTGGGCAAGATCTCAGTATCAGCTCGCGCCCGAATCTTGCCATTCTTTACAATCCCGTCTTAGATACCACTATCCCTCGCTACGCTGTCACGCGCATTCAGCCTGACCGCCAAATTCTTTTATCGCTTAGCCACCAAGTGAAAAAAACAACCATTCCCACGTTGATTTTCCACGGTACAGCAGACCTTACAGTCCCTTTTAAAAGTACTGAAAATTTCACTAAAAGCATGAAGGAAATAGGTAATGACTGCACCCTTATCTCCTACCCAGATGCTGGCCACGGAGTATTCAACTCCCCAGTTTTCCGGCCTAAAAATAAGCTTAAAATCTACCAGCAAAGCTTTCAGCAGACAAAAGACTTCCTTAAAAAACACGGTTTTACCATGGAGTAAGTGGCCTAGCTCTAAAGCTCTTTCACGTACCGCACAGGTGCCGGTTACCAGCCTCCTTCGATTTGCCACTCTTCTACTAGTTCAGCAGAAAAATCCTCTAGGAAACGAGAAGGTTGCTGGTATACATCTCCTGTGTAACTACGAGGATTCATCATTGGATAAGATAAGTAAAGTTGATCTTTCGCACGCGTGAGTGCCACATAAAAGAGCCTTCTCTCTTCCTCTAACATTCCGTTATCTTCTGCCTCTAAAATACGTCCATTAGGGAACATGCCATCCGCTAGCCAAATCAAAAAGACGACTTTCCACTCCAAGCCCTTCGCTTGGTGAATACTCGACAGCACCACGCCCTCTTGTTTTTCCTTTTTCTTCTTATCCCCTACAGCGCCATCTACATTAGACATCAATGAGAGCTGGGAAAGAAACTCCTCAACATCCGCATACTGCGTAGCAAACTGCATGAGTTGTTCAATGTCTTGCTTACGGTTCTCGTAGTTTTCAAAACTATTCTGCATGTATTCATCATACACCCCTTCCTGGATACTATAGATCATATCTGCAGGGCTTGCATAACGATCTCCCAGCACTAACTCATCCAGCGTGTAACAAAGTTGTTCCCAGTAGGCCTTAGCCTTAGCTGGTACCTTAAACGTCAATAAGGTCGAGGAAAACTCTGTAGGAATTTTACCCTCTTGTGCTAGTGGACACGCTAACCATGCCCTCCATAGCTTATCCGCACTGGCGTCCCCCACACTTGGAAGCATCAGCACCATCCGCTTAAAGCTGACCTCATCTCTGCCATTCACCACGAAGCGAATAAAGCTAGAGACATCCTTCACATGTGCCAGTTCAAAGAAGCGGAGACCTGAAGTGATCTGAAAAGGTAGATTACGCGAGGTCAGTTCCATCTGAATCTCCATGCTCTGGTAGTGCGCTCGATACAGCACAGCTATCTCCTCTGGCTCAATTCCAGCTTCCACCAATTCCTCTATACGCGAGGTCACAAACTCTGACTGAGCTCTAGGGTCATTTAGTGCCACTAATGCAGGAACCATCTCTCCACCTTCACGTGCTGCACGCAGTTCTTTTGGAATTTGATTGGTGTTCGCCGCAATCGCCGCATTCGATAGCTCCAAGATCTCTGGCTGACTGCGATAGTTCATCTCGATTTTATAAGTCGTTGCCTCTGGGTAACGTTCATGGAATTTTAGAATGTTTTCCATATCAGCCCCCCTCCAAGAGTAGATCGACTGCGCATCGTCTCCTACGACCATTAAATTTTTACTCTTCCCTACTAATAGATCTACTATCTCGCACTGCACCATGTTTGTGTCCTGATACTCATCCACTAACACATAGCGAAATTTACGTTGGTACATTTCTAAAATGTCTTCTTCCTGCTTGAGTAGTCGCAGTAGCAACACTAGCAGATCATCAAAATCCATAGAGTTGGTATTTAATTTTTTCTGCACATAGCCCTCCCGCACAGCTTCAATATCCTCCTGCCATTCTAACAGATAATCATACTGGTCATTCAGGATATCCCCTAAAGATTCCTGTGTGTTCACCATCAGACTAAACATACTCAGTAGTAAATCGGGCTTAGGGAATCGCTTATTTTTCGGATCGACCTTACTCTCTTTCACCACCTGCTTTAGCAACGCCTTCTGATCATCCCTGTCTAAAATAGAAAAATTTCTCTGAAACCCAAGTTCATCTGCGTGCTTCCGCAGGATACGATTCCCGATCGAGTGAAATGTCCCTCCCCATAAATCACTGATATCCTCATTCACCAACTCGTTCACTCTCTCAAGCATCTCCTTCGATGCCTTATTGGTAAACGTCAGTAATAAAATATTCCTCGCTTCCACCCCCTTATCCAACAGGTATGCCACTCGGTATGTCAGCGTCCTGGTCTTCCCAGAGCCCGCTCCTGCAATCACCAAAGCAGCCCCAGGATCAGAACTCACCGCCGCATACTGCTGTGTATTCAACTCAGCTGCATAATCGATCCCCGATTTTCCAGCTCCAGAAGTCTCCCTCGTTCTAATCTTATACTCGCGTGCCATCACGGCAAAGATGCCCTTCTCCAACTCTTCGAGCAACTACAAAGCTGAACATTTGCGAACAATTCGATTTTCCGCAACAGCTAAAAAACACATTTATCCCTTCCGAAATAAGGCATCCTGCACTAGCTTCAACGTGAACACTCGTTTCAGTAAACCTATGCAAAACACATCGCAGTCTTTCCTCTCCATCGCTCTCTCTCGCAGCACCGTCTCCTCAGCCCTCAAGGTTGCCCTCGTCGTTGGCACTCTCCTAGCCCTCATCAACCACTATGATAAACTCGCTACTTTTAATTTTCAGCGTAGCGATATTTTCAAAATCCTTCTCACCTACTTCGTTCCCTACGGGGTTTCTACCTGGTCCGCGGTAAAGGCGACTCAAAGAAAAGGGTGAAAAATGAAAAAATCAAGAATGAAGCAAGAGCATCTATGAAAAGCATGCTTTATGCTTTCTCAATCTTCTCCACCGCCATCTCCACGATTTCTTGTAGAGCTTCTGGTAAGGCTGGGTGGATGTAGATCATGTCGATGATCTTGCGGATGTCATTGTCAAGGTGCATGACAGCGAGAACCTGATGAATCATGGTAGAGCTTTCTGGGCCAATCATGTGGCATCCCAGGATGGCGTAGTCAGACTTTCTGACAATGAGCTTTGTCCGAGGATATTCGATTCTCCATGAAAGCATGCGTGCGCTGGATTTCCAGTTACACTCCACGACCACAACATCGCTTGGAGAAATATTATTTTTCTCAAGATCTTGTTCAGTTATTCCCACTGCCGCGACCTCTGGGTCTGTGAAGACAGCGTGTGGCATAGGTGGAAAGTGGCAAGGCTCAGTCTCCCCTTCTAGCAGGCGTTTAGCGAGGTAGTCAGCCTCAAACACACCAGCATGCTGTAATTGGTATCTACCTGCGATGTCCCCTATGGCATACACTCCTTCTACAGAAGTTTGGAAATAAGGGTCTGTGGGTAAGAAGCCTCTTTCATTGACCTCGATATCTGTATTTTCTAAGCCGAGGTCAGTAGTGTTAGGGATTCTACCGGTGGCATAGAGTAGAGCGTCTACTTCCAAATTTGTCGTTTGTCCGTCTTCTAACAAACTGAGCTGAAAGCTGCTCCCGTCATGGGTCGCAGATTCTATCGTAGTGTTAAATTTTGTCGGCACGTGCTTCGAGAACTCTTCCTTAAAAATCCCGGAGATGGTATGATCTTCTGCAGGGAGTAAGGCTGAACCTCTAACAAGCATCGTTGTCTCAATTCCCAACGAGTGAAAAACATTGGCAAGTTCACAGGCGATAAAACCACCCCCGACAATAGCGATACTGTTAGGAACCTTCCCTTTGAGTGGGAAAATATCATCGCTAGTCCAAGCCGGAAGGTCTGGAAAAGGAGTAGGGCGAGGTATAGCACCTGTACCAATCACAACGGTCTCCGCGGTCAACTGCTCACCATTCACCTCAAGCACCTTATTACTCACGAAACTACCAGTCCCACGGTAAAGGTCTAAATTTTCAGGAAACCTTGAAGCATAGCGAGGGTCAACCCCTTTAATCCAGCGCTCAATATTCGCAAAAATTTGATCTTTGTCTATAGAATCAATTGTGGCATTGACACAGTGGCGAGAAGCTTCTGAGATTTTCTTAGCAGCTTCAGCATAGCCAATCATTAGCTTAGAGGGTACGCAGCCATTATTCGGGCATGTTCCACCAAGTCTATCTTTCTCGATGAGGGCTACGGATTTCCCCGCCTTTGCAGCTTTAATTGCCAAACTTGCAGCTCTTCCCCCACCAATAACAATGATATCGTATGTTTTCATAACTCGCCTGTCTTAAGCTCTTATTTTTCTCTGCTCTATGCGCCAAAAAACTTCTTCGCTTTTTCGAAGAAAGATTCCTGCATAGGAGAGTTCTCTTGGCCAATTGACTCAGCGAATTCTTTGAGCTTTTCTAGTTGGTCACTATTCAGTTTGGTTGGGACTTCCACATTGATTTCGACATGGAGGTCGCCCTTTCTAGCGCTTCCCACATGAGGCATCCCTTTTCCTCTAAGTCTAAAGATCGTTCCTCCTTGGGTACCTGCTGGCACTTTGATCGAGGCTTTACCTTCTAGGGTCGGAACTTCTACTTCTCCGCCGAGAGCGGCTGTGGTGAAGTTCACTGGGAGTTCGCAGAAGAGATTGCTATCTTCTCTTTCAAAGACCTCGTGATCTGCTACATGGAGAAATACGTAGAGATCTCCTGTAGGGCCTCCACGAGTTCCTGCGTCTCCGTTGTTTGAAGAACGTAAACGAGTCCCGTCATCGACTCCCGCTGGGATTTTAATGCTGATGTCGGTCATTTTTTCTACCGCACCTTCACCCTCACAATCTTTACACGGATTAGATATTTTAATCCCTGCACCACGGCAATCCGGACAGGTTACTTGCTGCACGAAAATACCTGCCTGACGTGTCACAGCCCCGCTTCCACCACAGGTAGAACAGCTAGTTGGTCTCCCGTCTTTAGACCCTTTTGAGTCACATGTCTTACAACCGACGTTTCGCTCTAGCTTGAGCTTCTTAGTGACGCCCTTTGCTGCTTCCTCTAGAGTAATCTCAAGGTCGTAGCGTAGATCACTCCCCTTGCTTCGCCCGTATGGGTCACGTTGCTGGCGGCGTCCACCACCGAAAAAGTCTTCAAATCCGCCACCGCCTCCACCGCCGAAGAACTGTGAAAAGATGTCTGATGCGTCGTGGAATCCACCGCCTCCTCCTCCGCCACCGCCGCCTTCAAACGCTCTGTGTCCAAAGCGGTCATAAGCTGCACGCTTTTCTTCATCAGAAAGCACCTCATATGCCTCACCTAACTCCTTGAATTTTTCCTCTGCGGCTGCATCCCCGATATTTTTATCCGGGTGAAACTTCATCGCTAATTTACGATACGCTTTTTTAATCGTATTATCATCGGAATCTTTCGATACCCCTAGGACTTCGTAGTAGTCACGCTTTGACATAATATGTGGTCGTTAAAATTTATTCTGCAGAAGCTTCTTCACCGCTAGGCTCTTCTGTCTGCTCAGGTTCCTCTTCTTTTTCTTTTCCACTGACCACCACATTTGCTGGGCGGAGAAGTCGATCTCCAATCTTATAGCCCTTACGCATGACGCGGATGATACTGCCATCGGCTACTTCATCAGATTCTTCCTGACTCATTGCCTCGTGTAAATTAGGGTCAAACGCGTCTCCTTTAGAGATTGCTACTTCATTTACTCCCTGCTCGGTGAGGAAGTCATTCATCTGCTTCTGCACCATCTGCATTCCCATGTAGATCATTGAGCCAGAGTCCTGCTCTGCAGCCATCATGCCCATGTTAAAATTATCAATGACAGGAAGAAGGGCCGAGAGAAGGTTTTGGTTTCCAAAACGGATCGATTCAGCCTTTTCACGAGCCATACGCTTCCTGTAGTTCTCTAACTCAGCAATCGCACGGATTGCCTTATCCTTCCACTGTCCTAGTTCAGCAGCAGCCTTTTCTTCTTCAGACAATTGCTCCTCAGCAGCGGCTTCTTCAAGCTCACGCTCAATTTCTTCGTTACTTACTGGATCTTCACCTACAGGCTTTTCCTGAGCTGGTATTTCCTCTTCAGTCTTTGTGCTTTCTGACGGTTCCTCTGACATGCGAAAATCAATAGCCAGCTCTAGGTGATTCGCAAGCAGGAATTTCTTCTTTTCTTAAGCTTTAGCTAAGCGACGATTGAGCTGCTTTGATGGTATTACTAATTAGCATCCCAATCGTCATTGGGCCTACCCCTCCTGGAACTGGAGTGATCGCAGAGCATTTCGGAGCTACATTTTCAAAGTCCACATCACCAACGATGCGGTAGCCCCTTTCCCTCGAACTATCCTCAATGCGGTTAATGCCAACATCGATCACTACAGCACCATCTTTCACCATGTCAGCAGTCACGAAATGAGGTTTCCCAATCGCGGCGATGATGATGTCCGCTTGAGCACAGACCTTCGCTAGATCTTTGGTGCGTGAATGCGCTACCGTCACCGTCGCGTTCCCCTCTTTACTCATTAGAAGGAGAGCCATTGGCTTCCCGACAATCATCGAGCGACCAATCACAACTGCGTTTGCCCCTTCTGTCTCTAAATTGTATTCCTTTAAAAGACGCATGCAACCAGCTGGCGTGCAAGGGACAAAGCCTGAAGCATCTTCTAGGGCTAGCTTCGCCACATTCATCGGGTGAAAGCCATCCACATCTTTTTTCGGATCAATGGCTTTTACAATAGCTTCTTCATCGATCTGTGGAGGTGGGGGCGACTGCACAAGAATCCCATGCACTCGTTCATCCTTATTGAGTCGCTCTACCACAGCGAGCACCTCTTCCTGCGTAGCATTTTCCGGGAGTACTATTTTTTCTGAATACAGCCCAAGCTCTCCACACTTCCGCACCTTAGATCCGACATAGACCTCTGATGCGGGGTCACTACCCACTAATACTACGGCTAAGCCAGGAATCACCCCCTGCTCTTTCAGCGCTGCAATATCTGCTTTGCATTCCTCCAAAACCTTGGCGGCCACTTCTTTTCCATCAATATTAATTCCCATAATCTTAGTTAGTTTTAGACATCTGTTCCTGAATTTTCAATCTCAGAGCTTCAAATTCTTCTTCATTGAGTGGCTGGTCCATACTCACGGGAGCATCGTAGTTTAGTTCAATGCGACTGAATGGCTTCGGAATCCGAAACTTATCCCATGACTTTAGCTCCCAATAAGAATGCATCTTCATCCCAATAGAAACAATTGGAATCTTCTCAGCCAACGCTAATTTCAACACACCTGGCTGGAGCTCATACACTGGTCCACGTGGTCCGTCAGGTGTGATATAAGCATCTTTCTTAGCACGTAATGCCTTCCTCAATAAAATCAATGCTGCGGCGCCTCTTCGAGAGCTAGACCCTCTTGCCACTTCGACTCCTACTGATGAGACCGCAGCCTCTAAAACAGTCCCATCTCGGCTCGCACTCATCAATGCCACCACTGGGTAATGGCCACACGTTTTCTTCCATAGAGGAATCGAAGCAAATAAACGATTATGCCACACCACAAAGACCACGGGGAAATCGCGTTGCTTATCGGTCACTCCAGCAAGGTCGTTTACCTTAAGTCTGTAAGTGAAACCCCAGATACGGCATAACCAACTGACGCACTTCCCCAATAAGCGTTCTTTCACACTTCCTCTAATCTCTTGGGATTTCGACATCGGAGGAAGATTATCTAGCCTAGCGTCACGGGCAAGTGAATTCCCCGTGAGGAAAGTTTCATCGCTGACGCTTTCTTCTGCATAGCAAAGTCGCACCTCCGCAAACAAGGAGTAAACAGGCAGTAGGCTCTGGAATAGGATCCCCACTCACCGTCAGACCACTCAATACTAGAGTCTCAGGATTCGCATTAATTTGCAGAATCAACTCTAATTGAGTGATCGCACTATTATCCACAGAGGCGTCAAAGCTAAAGTCAGCATTCACAAAGCTAGTAGAGCCTAACGAACCCTCTGTTTCAGACTGAACCTGCACCCCTCCGATAATTTCAGTTTCCGCTACGGTTCCTGTGATATCATTCACGCTATTAGCATTGATATTCACCCCATCTCCTAACACTCGAAACCCGTCAGTACTGTTAACAATATTCGCCAAATTCCCATTCCACTCCAAGCTATCCGCTGAGTTTAACCTAAACCCAAGGGTGATATTTTCAAAACCAATTGTAGAAATGGGTGCGGAAAGATTAAGGGTTAAGCGCGCGCCTCCAGTTCCACTATCCCTCCCAACCGCAATCTCAGATCCCGTCACTGAGCTTATAATATTTGAGCTTCCGGAACTTGAGGTAGTCACTACCCAAGCACTAGGGTCATCAAAATCATCCACCTCAAAAATTACAGCACTATTCAAAGGCGCATATATCACCGAGAGAAAAACAATGAGGATTATTAATTTTTTCACTCCTCCATATAAACAAACTCATAATAATCGCACAACATTATTACGTAAATATCACCCACTAACAACTAACAGAAAACTACTAACAGAAAAACCAGATGATCATTCTAAATCTAGATCCACTATCTCTCCTCGCACCTTCCCTGGTGCCAAGACATTTAATAGACCAGAACTAAAAAAGAGAGAGCCTATGGCGATTAGACCATACACGAAATAGAGGATGAATTTCTTTAGGACGGGCAGCATTTCTTTACTAAGCAAAAACACGCTAAAAGCAGTGGCTAAGATGAGGAGTGCTAGAGCCAATTTTTTTCGACCTCGTTTTTTTATCGCAGCATTACGTGCAGCGATAGCTTCGGCGCGCATATTCTCCCCCTCTTCAGAGGTGATTTCATTCGTCTCGCAGTAGGTCTCAAAATGAGCTTCTAAATCATCAGCAAAGGCGAATGTCCTAATCCTTCTGTAGTAGCGTTCAATCTTATTTTGATCCATACTCTTCATTCATAGCGTAAAAGAGAAGCACTCGGCAAGGATTTCTAGAAACTAGTCAAGAAACTCTTCCCTTATGATTCTTCTTATACGACAAAAGGGTGCCACACAGACACCCTTAGAAAGGTTTACTTTCTCTGTCTTTCTTGAAGTGGAGTCACATCGAACTCTCGTTCCTTCAAAGAGCGAATTCCCAGTACGGAGGCTTCTGCTGCCGAAAGATTCGTGCACTGTGAGATTTTGTTCGCAACCGCACCTGAGCGGATCTTGATTTCATCCTCGCGCGCCTCATGACCACTTGGTGTGTTGATGACGAAATGAATTTCTCTATTTTTCATCATGTCCATCACGTTCGGGCGTTTCTGCTCGGCAAGTTTGTAGAGCCTTTCAACTGGAATCCCCTGTTCTTCTAAAACCTTGTACGTTCCACCTGTTGAGAAAATCGTAAAGCCAAGCTCTACTAATTCTTTAGCAACGACCACTGCACCTGGCTTATCGCGATCATTCACCGAGAGGAATACGTTTCCTTCTACAGGGAGTGGGTTGAACGCTGAAATTTGAGATTTAGCATACGCCATTCCGAGATCATCGTCGATGCCCATCACTTCTCCTGTGGATTTCATCTCAGGCCCAAGTACGGTATCTACACCTGGGAATTTAGGCCATGGGAAAACAGCTTCCTTCACACAATAGTGCTCTGGTAAGATTTCTTCTGTGAATCCTAATTCTTTCAGCGTTTTACCAACCATCACCTTAGCCGCAAGCTTAGCGAGAGGAACTCCAATGGACTTAGAAACGAAAGGAACGGTTCTGGATGCACGAGGGTTCACCTCGATCACGTAGAGCTCCTCATCCTTCACCGCAAACTGAATGTTCATCAGGCCGATCACTTCTAGCTCACTGGCTAAATTCTTAGCCGCCTTCATGATCTGAGTCTTAATCTTCTCTGAGAGTGATGGTGCAGGGATCACACAGGCGGAATCCCCCGAGTGAATACCAGCTGCTTCGATGTGCTGCATGATGGAACCTACTACAGACGTTTGACCGTCTGAAATACAATCCACATCAACCTCTACTGCTCCTTCTAAGAACTTATCAACGAGGATTGGGCGATCAGGAGTGACGTCTGCAGCCTCGCGGATATAACGGCGAAGCTCCTTGTCACAATACACGATCATCATTCCTCTACCACCAAGAACAAATGATGGTCTAACAAGCACTGGGAAACCAATCCTATCTGCAATCACAGAAGCTTCATCTTCTGATACTGCTGTGCCAGCCTCAGCCTGCTTCAGCTCAATCTTATCGAGTAGGGCTGAGAAATATTTACGATCTTCGGCCAGTTCGATTGACTTAGGTGAAGTTCCGATGATCGGGACTCCGTGACGCTCAAGATCAGCCGCGAGATTCAATGGTGTTTGCCCACCGAACTGCACGATCACGCCATCAGGTTTCTCCTGATCACAAATGTGTAATACATCTTCAAGTGTAAGTGGCTCAAAATATAATTTATCTGAAGTGTCGTAGTCGGTAGATACGGTTTCAGGGTTTGAATTCACCATCACGGTTTCGTATCCGAGCTCTTTCAGAGCGTAGGACGCGTGCACACAGCAGTAGTCAAATTCGATTCCCTGTCCAATACGGTTCGGACCACCGCCAAGGATGACGATTTTTTTCTTATCATTGACGATCGCCTCATTCTCTATCCCGTAAGTCGAGTAGAAATACGGTGTGTATGCCTCAAACTCCGCAGCACAGGTATCAACGAGACGGTAGGTAGGAACGATTCCTTTTTCAAGTCGTTCTTTACGCACATCATCCATGCTGCATTCGATTCCTGCTTTCTGACGAGAGGTGGCAATCTGATGATCTGAAAATCCAAATTTCTTTGCTTTTCTCAGATCCATCGTGGCGAGCTCACGTCCCTCATCGACGATTTCTTTAAGGTTTTCTAGGAACCAACGATCAATCGCTGAGACTTCAAAAATTTCTTCTACTGTCCAGTCATTCAAGAATGCCGTATGTAGCCAGAAAATACGCTCAGCATTAGGTACGTGTAGCTTCCGCTCGATATCTTCACGAGAAGGCTCTTTCGGGCCTTTGCCATCGAAACCGAAACCAAGTCTACCAGTCTCTAAGGAACGCAGTGCCTTTTGCATCGATTCTTTAAAGGTTCTACCGATTGCCATAGCTTCTCCCACAGCTTTCATCTGTGTGGTAAGAACCGAGTCAGCAGTTGGGAATTTTTCGAATGTGAAGCGAGGAAGTTTCGTCACCACGTAATCGATGGTCGGCTCAAATGAGGCCGGCGTCTCTCTAGTGATGTCATTCTGAAGTTCGTCTAGGGTGTAACCTACTGCCAGCTTCGCTGCTATTTTTGCGATCGGGAAACCTGTCGCCTTTGAAGCCAATGCAGAGGAGCGTGAAACACGAGGATTCATCTCAATCACGATGCAACGACCAGTCTTTGGATCGACCGAGAACTGAATGTTTGACCCACCTGTCTCTACACCGATCTCACGAATACAGGCAAACGAGGCGTCTCGCATAATTTGGTATTCTCTATCTGAAAGCGTCTGAGCTGGAGCTACGGTGATCGAGTCCCCTGTATGCACTCCCATGGGGTCAAAGTTCTCAATCGAACAGATCACCACGCAGTTATCTGCGTTATCACGCATGACTTCCATCTCATATTCCTTCCAGCCTAACAGAGATTCTTCAACGAGAATTTCTGACACGGGAGAAATGTCGATACCACGATTACAAATCTCTTCAAATTCTTCGATATTATATGCGATTCCCCCTCCTGCACCACCGAGAGTGAAGGCTGGACGAATGATGAGTGGCAGTGTACCGATTTCATCTCTAATGGCATTTGCCTCCTCCATCGTATGCGCGACACCTGAATGAGGAAGGTCGAGGCCTATTCTTAGCATCGCCTCTTTAAAACGGAGTCTATCTTCTCCCTTATCGATCGCATCTGCTTTCGCTCCGATCATCCGCACATTGTATTTATCAAGGGTACCATTCTTGAACAAATCCATAGACGTGTTCAGTGCTGTCTGTCCTCCTAATGTAGGAAGTAGGCAATCTGGCTTTTCCTTGACGATGATTTTCTCGACCACTTCCGGAGTAATCGGCTCAATGTAAGTTCTATGTGCGAACTCGGGATCGGTCATGATCGTGGCAGGGTTTGAGTTCACTAAAACGACCTCAAATCCTTCCTCTTTCAACGCCTTACAGGCTTGCACCCCTGAGTAGTCAAATTCACATCCTTGACCAATTACGATTGGACCTGAGCCAATCACCAAAATTTTCTTAATCGAAGTATCCTTAGGCATGTTTGCGTTGGGTAAAGTTGTAGTGATATGCACGGCTTTCCTAAAAAAGTAAAGTCTTGGTTCACTAAAAAAGGAAAAAATAAAGTCTGTATTTTAAGGAGATCCTCATAGAGGAAAATAATAGCCATACAGATCTTTATTTTTCAGATCATCAAACACCTCAAAAGAAGCATTCTCAACACTCTCTAAAGAGAGTTATTTTTGTAAATACACCCAAATAAAGCCCATTTTTTCTGACACAAATGTGGCGTTTGCTAGCTCTTTACTATACTCTCTCTTTGCTAATTGTTCTTTAAACAGCGTGTACCGAGCATCAAATTCTTGATCAGTAAGCCCTTCTCTAGGAATGATTAGCATCCTATGGTCACCAACGATTAGATCCAACTTCCCATCATTATTGTAATCCTCTACGCAGACCGTTGTGTAACACCAAGGTTCCATCTGCTTTCTACTATCTCGCATGGCGTATTGCCCGTAATAATTAGAGAGTTCAG
>JALZVA010000204.1 GCA_023301335.1 Akkermansiaceae bacterium | reverse complement strand
AGTATTATTCGATGATTCGGAAGCTGTCCTTAGCTTTACGGATGATAAATGGTTCGGTCACCTTTTCGGCAGGCCTCCAGCCATTTGCCACAGCATAGTCAACCCCAGGCTCTAACAGTCCAAGGTTGCAGACTTTAGGTAGCTGAATGATGAGAAGTTGGCCATCAGGGATTTCGTTATACTCGCAGAGGATTTCTGAGCCTTGTTGTGTGGCCCTGGCTTTCCAGCGGTATTGTTTGTCGCGGTGGGCCATGATTTTGCTGCCTAGTTTTGGTATCATAAGAATGTAGTAAGTGCTTGGTGTTTATTTTGCTCTTGGGTGTGCAGCGTCATAGGATTCGCGTAGGCGCTCCTTGGTGACGTGCGTGTAGATTTGAGTGGTGGAGAGTGAGGCGTGGCCGAGCATAGATTGCACACTACGCAGATCTGCGCCATTATCTAATAAATGCGTGGCAAAGGAATGCCTTAATTTATGTGGGGTGACTTCTAGTTGGATAGATGAGGCACGGAGGTATTTTTTTAATAAATCCCCGATCGCCTTATTAGAGATCCTCTTTTTCACCTTACTGATGAAGAGTGGTCCTTCATGCAGACCTGCCGCGTGACGGTATTTTTGAATGGCTTGCAGTGCCATCGAGCCTACGGGGACAATGCGCTCCTTTCCCCCTTTCCCCATCACTTTCACCCCATCACCTCTCGAGTCGATATCTTCCACCTGCAGGCTGGCAAGCTCGGAAAGACGTAGCCCTGATGAATAGAAGAGCTCTAAGATGGCAGTATCACGGAGAGGTAACCACTCGGGCGCCTGCTTTTGGAGTTCCATTTTCAGCGGGAGCTCTAAGAGTTCTACACACTGAGCTTGACTAAGCACTACGGGAAGTTTGCGCTCTAACTTAGGGAGCTGCACCTCATTGAGAGGGCTGACTGCCAGACCGTGGCGATGCACTAGAAATTTGTAAAACGAACGGAGTGCAGAAAAACGTAAGCGAATGGTCGAGCGAGCTAGATCCTTTTTCATCAGATCAAACAGCCATAAGCGAAATTGCTCCGCTGTGCAGCTCCTCCAACCAGGGAAACTGTCTCCCAAAAAATGGATAAAGGCATTCAAAGCTTGGGTGTAGTTTCTTGTCGTTCGAGGTGAGGCGCCCTTCTCAGTTTCTTGGAAAAAGATAAACGCAGCTACTAGATCCTCAGTCTCAGCCATGTCACATTAAGTCACTTCACAATTTGGGCAGATGCCAAAGAACTCTAATTCATGGTAGAGTTTCTTATACCCAGAGGTTGCTGCGATTTCTTTTTCCAGTGCGTGTACTGGGCAGGGTGCTTGGATGGCTTTAATGTCATTACAGCTCGTGCAGATCAGATAGTCTTTGTGGCTACCTGGGATGAGTAGGGTAAAATAGGCGGAACGCTCGTGTAGTCCCAGCCTACGCACAATCCCACGTTCATTAAGCCGTTGTAAGAGACGGTATAGCGTAACTCGGTCACACAAGGTTTGTAACTTGGGAAAGGCAGTGAGCTCTGCCAAAGTGACGGGTGCGTCATGGTCTATCAAGGTCTCAAGTAGAGCGAGAAGAGATTTAGTTTTTCTCATTCCAGCTCCTTTGCAGCTTTGAAGTAGGTTCGCTAGCAGATCATCCATCGTGGGGATAAACATAGACATCGGATCAGGTGAATGCAATGTGAAACATTTAGCTGGTCTTAATAAGCCATAGGGCTACTTTAGAGAGGGTATTTTGGGCGAAAACTGAGTAAAATTAGAAAAAGATACAGAATCGGCTTTACATCACTCTCAAAAAACATAATTTCCGCCTCCCGAAAGAAACATTTTAATTTTATGAAAGTACTATCATCACTTGCTTCAATGAAGCGTCGTCACGAAGATAGCCAGGTGGTTAAGCGTAACGGAACGCTTTATGTCATCTGCAAGACAAACCCTAAGTTCAAAGCGCGCCAAGGCACAACCCGTGGCACGAAGCTCTCTAAAAAGGGCATCAAGTAAGACTTAGATACACTTCAATTTTATAAACTCGGTTCTCCTTGAGAGACCCGAGTTTTTTTCATTATAGACTATGGCAGATGCTTTGTGGATGCGAATCAGAGAAGTTGAGTGGGAGCAATACCCTACCTCGGATGGCAGTAATATGCCCAGCTTACTCAGAAACCTAGGCTCTAGAAAGCTTCCGCGTGCCATGAAGGCTAGCCACCAAATGTGGACGGCCCTCTGTGGAGGCGGGGAGCTTTATCCCGCCGCCATCCGATGCGTGCCTTTTCTTCTAGAAATTTTAGCTATTTCAGACCCAGGAGTGCAGGAGGGGATTTTGGATATATTTAACCGGATCGCCACCGAGGGGGAAAAAGAGAGAGCCGTCCTCCAGCAGGAATGCACTTATCTTCAGCGCTACACCCGCAGTAAGGATATAAGTGTGGCTGAAAAAACACAGCAGCTTGTGGAAAGCCTAAAGGCGTAGGTGATTTTTCTTGAGCATTGCCACCTCGGAATCTAGCGTAAAGCAGAATTTTTTATACCATGTTTAGTCCATCTAGTTTAACCGAAGAACAAATCCAAGCAATCCGTGATTGGGCTGCAGCAGGATCTCAAATCGCAGAGATTCAGAAAAAACTGAATGAAGAGTATGAGATTTCCATCACCTACATGGATGCTCGTTTTCTTGTTCTCGACCTCGAGGTAGAGATTCTTACTGAGGAAGAGGAACCAGAGCCTGAAGAGGAAGAACCAGAGAAAATCCCTACAGGTGATGTACATGTCACCGTGGACACCATCGTCAGAGCAGGAGCTGCGATTAGTGGTTCAGTAGAGTTCAGCGATGGAGAGAAAGCTCTGTGGTCGATCGATTCCATGGGCAGACTTAGCCTAGATGCAGACGAAGCTGGCTATAGACCTACCGAGGAAGATCTACAGCTATTCCAAGATAAGCTCCGCGAGCATCTCCAAGGGATCTCTTAGAGTGCTTCGGCGAGTGCATAGAGCGTCTACTGGAGTAGAGTCACTGGCGGAAAGCATTGTGTGGCTTGCTCGATACTAGAATATCTAGATTCTAATGGGATGGCCATGCATGTCTCCACCCATTGAGAGAATTCCGGAGGAATGTCTGGACGGTAGGAAGCTATACTTGGTAGCTGTTGATTTAGATGGGCTGCATAGACCTCCTCAATAGATAAATGAGAATAAGGGTGTCCACCAAGAGCCATGTAGTAAATGATACTTCCTAGAATATAGATAGAGGAGTATTCATTCTGTAGCCCACTATAGCGGAACTCAGGTGGAATTAATTCTGGGTTTTGAAGACGCTGCTGGGTCATCACCTGATCTACAGTACAGAGAAGTTGTGCGATCCTACCGTGTCCTGTATCTGTGACATAGACTCGAATTTTTCCAGGGACTTGCTCCTGTACCATGATTGAGTCGAGAGAGAGCGAGTGATTAAAAAATCCATAGTGAACTCCTGCACAGAGAGCATCGAGAAGTTGACTAGTAATGTCATGAATTGTACGGAAATCAAGATACTGATTGGTTTGCATAACTTGTCTTAATGTCACTCCTTGGATGAGTTGCTGGACGAGGAAGATGCCACTTTCATGAAATCCGTAATCACTCATTTGAGGGATATTGGGGTGCTGAAGTTGTACCCAGTTTTCACATAGCATCTTCAGTGGTTGCGTAAAGAGAGAGCTTTGTGCATGCATTTGTAAAGTGAGGGCTTGATAGCATCCGATTTTTAGATCCCATGCCTTATAGAGAAGTCCTATTCTGCGGCTCCTAATTAAGCTTTCTAACTTATAGCGTTCATTGAAAATAATTTCGTTGTTAGAATCCGGCTGCATAGCTTCCCCGAGTTCATTTTTGAAAGAATCAAGAGTGGTTTCATTACTAACCTTGGGTAAAGCCCATCCCGTACCTTTAGCTTGCTTATTAATAAAGAGGCTGCTTTTTGTTTCCACTCCAAGGAGTTTTTGGATGGCAGGGGTAAGCTCTTTAAAGCAATGAGAAAGAGATTTATACTGTTCTTTTAGTTCTAAAGAAACGGCTTTTTCTACGATAGGTAGGAACTCTGCAGGAATGCTTTTTTCTAATGTGCTTAATATTCGTAGATGATCTGGAGTGTGGCCCGAGGTAAGGAAGCTAAGTAAGGCGCCGATAGAATAGATGTCAGAACGGTAAGCTTTTTTGTGCTCAAAATTTTCCGCCAAATGAGGAGATTCAAAGCCTTCAGAATTAGGGTTTTTCTCCGTGAAACGTTCCCTTTTTAAACTGTAGGGGATAAGCTCAAAGTCGATGATTTTTATACCTCCGTCCTCATTGATAACGATGTGTTTAGGGCGTAAATCATGGTGTATTACCTTTTTCTTATGTGCATAGCTCATGCCAGAGCATATCTGAAGTATGGCTGATCCAGCCCTTTCTGGACTCAAAGGCTTATCATTCATGATTAGGAAGCGTAGATCGCTTCCTTCAGCATATTCCATCACCAGGTAAGGAGTGCCACCAGCTTGGTCAAAGGCGAAGATACTCGCTAGGTTTTGATGCTGTAGCTTCATGAGTGACTTCGCCCGCTTACGCATCGCGCGGTAGATGAACTCATCAGAAGCGTAACGTCGAGGGAACACCTTGATCGCCACCTGTTGATCAGTATTGTTATGCTTTGCCTTATAGACAGCACCAGTAACTCCAATAGCGATCAGTTCAAGAATGGTATAGTGAGGGATAACTTGGTTAAGCTCTTCGACTGACGGCGCCTGAAGGCGTTCAAAGGGCATTGGGTCTTGATGAGTCATGTGTGTGCAAACGAAATTTTGTTATACTGGGCAATGGACTGTTGTGTTACCTGTGCTTTTAATGCAATTATAAAATAGTATGAAAATTCATAAAGTTTCGTTAATCCATCGTGTCATGCATGATTGAGCGATTTCTGGTTGATCAGCTAAACTAGCATGGGCTTGAAGTGTCAGGCTGAGGCGGTTTTGAAAGGATACACAACCTGCTCCTAGACGCTGACCTTTACAGACAGGTGGGCAGAAAAACCACGCATCTGTATTGCTAAGTGCCTTCTCTTTATCCCAGACTCCAAGGTTGGAAAAAGATCCAATGTTACCTTTAGATCTTGCTCGGCTTTTAGTAATGAGGTGCGCCTTGAAAGCTTGTGGAAGGAACCCTCCAAGCATTAGCATAAGGTAGTTTTCTCGGTGTTCACCTAGTTTCAAAAGTTGTTGAATTTGAGCTTGGATACAGGCTGCCGAATCGCCCATGGAAAGAATAGGCTCTACACAGCTCACATGATTCTCCGTATCCTTACGGGAGGAGATATCTCCACGGAGATTGACTGGGATTAGCCAAGGGAGAGCTGCGGAGGGTGATTTTATATCTGCTCGCACTGCATGATCGAGATGCTTAAGAAGATAACTATTCACCGTAACCTTCTGCTGTCTACAGCGTTGTCGAATTTGCTCTGTCTCCTCTTCCGTAAAAAGATGCCAAGCTAGCGGACCAGTCTCGTGACTCTCAGCACTTTCCTGTATCCAATCCTGTCGCGTAGCCAGATGTTCCACCTCTGTTTTTTTACGAATCAAGTTCCACAACGGCCTAATCACTTGTCGGTTGGGATGCGTTGTTTGAGGAAGCTCCCTAAGCTCAGCCCCTGCTTCACGGAGTAAACGTGCAAACCCACCTATGCCATCACATTCAATGTGAGAAACAAAAGACCACTCAACCTCACTGGAGCCCTCTGGCTTTCTCCCATAACGGATCCCCATGAAATCTCCAGTAGCCTCCGCAGCTTTAAACCATTTCGCTAAATGGTGGGACATCAGAGGGTGAGTGAACTTGTTGAAGAATGAGAACCACTTAAATGCATGTAGATGAAGTGTAGATGAAAAGAATATCTTATTGAAGAGGAAAAAGCTGTATGCATTGATACTTCAGTCCCTAGCAGTATTTTTGAGACTCACTGCGCTCTTTCTTACCTTCTTTTACATACTCTTTACACAAATTAGTTCTGGGATTGTCTAGGGTGATCACGGTAGATTAGATAAAAGGGTATTGGTCTATCGCTTAACCTAATAGATAAATACACCACACAATGAATCCTACACCTACTATACTTGTTGTTGAAGATGACCATGGCGTGCGCCAAGGGATCACAGATGCACTTAATTTTTCTGGCTATCATGTGCTACAGGCTAAGGATGGGAAAGAGGGGATGGAGATGGCGCTTAGCTGCCAGTATAACTTACTGATGTTAGATATTGTGATGCCGTATTTTACAGGTTTTGATATTTTGGAAAAATTAAATGAGGTGCGTTCTGGGCAGCCCGTGATCATTCTTTCCGCCAAGGGACGTGAGGAGGATCGGGTGAAGGGGTTGACCATGGGAGCGGATGACTACGTGGTGAAACCTTTTAGTGTGAGGGAGATGCTGGCACGTGTAGACGCGGTATTACGTAGAAGCACGGAACGTCCAGCAGAGATACAAGAGTTTGCGTTTTCTGCAGGAATGGCAGATTTCTCTCGGCATGAGATCCGCTATGAAGACGGCGGCAGGCAAGACCTCTCTGAGAGGGAGGTAGAACTACTGCGTTACCTGAGTGCAAACTCTGGGCGCGCGGTTGATCGTGATGAGATTCTCCGCCATGTCTGGGGCTTAGACCCTAAGGGGATATCAACACGCACTATCGATATGCATGTAGCAAATTTACGTAATAAACTCCGTGACCAAGACCAGAGTGTGCTGACCACAGTGAGGGGTAAAGGCTATATGGTAAAAGTCCCTTTACCGGCTTAAAAGAAAAGACTTATGACACGTCCTTGGATCATCTGGCTAACAACTTTAACCTGTGTGCTTATCGTACTTGGGGCGGTGGGGACGATGACTCATATCACCTTGAGCATGGAGGAGGAAATCTATGTAAAGGCAGAGCGTGAGCGACGTGTGAGTGAGGCAGTTGATCAAGTGGAGGAGTATGTCGAAGCTCTCTTGAGTCGTGAGAATAGTCGAGAAGCATCGGATTTTTCCCCAGTTCAAACGCATTTTAATAAAAGCTTTAGTAATGGAGACCTACAAGTAGGAAATCGCCTTTCCCCATTGTTTACAGAAAAGCCTGATAATGTGAAACTCTACTGGTTTAATGATGTGAATAATCTCCTGCCTAACAAGCAAGTGGCATCGCCTCAATTCCCCTCGCCGAAGATATTGGAAAACCTCTCTCCTGATGATGCAGCACGGGGGAATTTAGAGCAGAATAAAGTCGTCTATAAGAAGCTGAATGACATCCTGAATAATACCTCCGAGTGGTCTTATAATCAGGCTCAAGAAAAAATTGAAGCAGAGAAATATGGGGTGACTAACTTGGGGCAGTTAAACTATACAGCCAGCTGTGTCTCAGCTCATTTTGATCAAGGTGAAGCGGTGAGTATCACGTTAATTCAGCAGGAACTAGCAGATGCAGTGAATCAGGATAATAATACTTGGGGGGGCTTGGCGAAGAGTAAGAAAGGGAAAAATGAGGAAGCTATTTTGTCGAGAAAACTAAAATCTAACACACGATCAGGTTCTTACACAACGAAGGGGAAAACGAAGGTTAGTAAAGATGAGGTGCCGCCAAAGCAGGTCGAGGCAGTGTATAAATCTGCGTATGAGTTCGGGGCTAACAATTCTGGTCAAAACTCCGTAGAGGTGAATCCTTACTTGGGCGTGTTTGATACGGCTGAAGTAGCTCCTTTTACTGCTCTGTGGGTGAATGAGGAACTGATGCTAATTCGTAATGTGGTGACAGAAACAGAAAATTTTGTGCAAGGTGTGTGGCTTAATCGTGACAAAATCCAAGAGGATTTACTAGGGCTGGCGTATCCTTTCTTACCAAACGCAGAGTTAAAAAAAGTGACGTCTTCTATCGATTTCACAACACTAAGTTACGGCACCGATGAGATTAGCCGTTTAGATAGAATCCCATTTGAGATCATCCCTGGTGAGATTCCGTTAGACTTAGCACGTGTCACCCCGATGCGACTAAATCTACTTATTTCGTGGGCTTGTGTCGTCTTGGCAATAGGGGCTGTAGGGATCATGTTTTGGGGAGTGATGAAGCTGAGTGAGAGGAGAGCTTCCTTTGTTTCTTCGGTGAGTCATGAGCTGAGGACACCGCTAACCACATTTAAACTATACTCAGAAATGCTAGCTGATGGGATGGTGAAAGACCCGGTCAAACAGCAGGAATATTTAGAAAAACTGAGTAAGGAGTCCGACAGACTATCCCACATGGTCGAGAATGTGTTATCATTTTCACAAATCGAAAGAGGGAAGAAAAAGCGGGAGCGGATGGCACTGAAGGTAGGGGATCTGGTAAGACAACTGGAACCGAACCTGCAAATGCGCTTAAAGGAAGAAAAAATGGAGTGGGAGAATAATCTCACCGAGCAGGATCTAGATGTGGAGGTGATATGTGAGCCGACTTCGTTTGATCAGATTCTCACAAACTTAGTCGATAATGCGGCGAAGTATGGCAAAAACCCAAATGGAGAAAGCCGCGTGCGTATCACTGGAGAAAAATCTGGAGGCGTGTTCTCTTTGAGAATTTCTGATGACGGGGTGGGAATTCCGAAATCACAAGAAAAGCGCTTATTCAAAGCCTTTCATAAGTCTGATATCGAGGCTGCTCATACGCAGCCAGGTGTGGGCTTAGGTTTAGCCCTCTGCAGATCACTTGCACGTTCTATGAGCGGCGACGTAGTGATAGGAAAAGCTCCATCTGACGCTCAAGGAGGGTGCATTGAGCTGATCTTACCACTGGCGTGAATACCAAGGGGTATACTCTTGCTAAGCTCGTCATTTACTGCTCAGGTGGCGGTGATGAGTCAAGCAAGCCTCGGAGATTTGAAGGGTCTGTATGCAGGGATGGGTTTAGCTGTGTTAGGCACCTTTCTTTTTGCCCTGAAATCTATTTTTATCAAATTAGCTTATGCGGAGGGGGGAGATGCCGAATTAGTCTTACTCCTGAGGATGCTGATGGCGGCTCCTTTTTATTTAGCGATGTGGATGTATCTACTTTCCTCTAATGCGGAGAGTAGGAAAGTCACTCTGAGGAGTTACGGGGCGATGCTTGGACTGGGGTTTCTTGGGTATTATCTAGCGTCTTATCTGGATTTACTAGGCTTGGAGTTTATCTCGGCCCAGCTTGAGAGGCTTACGTTGTTTACCTACCCTGCGATGGTGGCTATTCTGGCAGCCATTTGTCTAAAGGAAAAGCTAACGCGTTGGATTGTAGTGTCCTTAGTGCTCTGCTATATGGGCCTGTGGTTAATGTATGGGCAGGAGCTAGAACTGTCGCGTGGCGAGACCGTGCGTAAGGGTGTCTTTCTAGTGCTAGGTTCAGCGCTGAGTTACTCTGTGTATGTGATTTTAGCTAAACCGATGATTAAGAAATTTGGCAGTAAACTGTTCACGAGTGTGGCGATGCTGGGTTCAAGCATGTTTGTGATGGGGCATGTGTTTAGCTTGGGAGAGGTGGACTTAGCTGAGGTGCCTGCGAGTATCTATGGGTATTGCGCTCTCCTCGCCTTTCTCTGCACAGTACTGCCCAGTTACATGATCACGGCGGCAATCGGTAAAATCGGGGCGACCAAGACCACGTTGCTTGGTTCGGTTGGTCCTGTGTTTACCATCGTGATTGCGGTGTTCACTTTGGGAGAGCCATTTGGCTGGATGCACCTACTGGGAGTCATGTGTATTCTTAGTGGAGTGGCACTAGTAAGCTGCAAGGCTGCCCCGCCCACTGAAAAAATTCGTTGAGATTATGTGGAAGCACTGGGTGGTGTAAACCAAATAGGAGGACAAAAAAAAGCTGCTTCAGATAAACTAAAGCAGCTTTTTTTGATGAGGATTAAATCGTGTTTCTGGAATTACTTAGCTGGCTTACCACCGTCTAATTCGTCCTGAAGTGTTTTGAGCTCGTCCCACTTACCATCAGCAGCTAGTTTAGCTTGTTGTGGCCAAGTATCAGGGATGTGGTTTCCTCTTACTTCTGAAATGATTTCTGAAATCTTAGCTGGCTCTTGAGCCGCAAGGTCAGCAAATGTCTTTACTCCTGCATTTACGAGAGTTTCTGCAATCTTTGGACCCACGCCCTCGATTTTAGTAAGATCTTCTTTTCCTGCTGTAGCTTTCTTCGTTGCCTTTTTAGCAGCTTTCTTAGCTGGAGCCTTTTTCGCTGGAGCTTTTTTAGCTTCATCTACTGGCTTGGCTGGAGAGGATTTCTTCGCTGGATCGCTTTTTTTGGCAGCTGAGCCTTTAGTAACAGATTGTTTTTTTTCCTGTTCCTTTTGGCGGCTGAGATACGCCTTACGGCGACGTCGTTTAATGACTTTATTATACTGTTTTCCCATGACTGATAAGATCTGTAGTCATGAGATCTGGAGCAAGCAAGGGAAAATGTCTTTTCTTGCAAAAAAGCGTGTCTACTTGTAAAAATAGAGCATTGTTCTGGCAATTTCAGGGTAATTACTGTCCACTCCCGCCACGATGGCAGGAATTATTGTTAAACCACGATCCCGTATTTTTCATGGACATGATTGGGTCTATGCGTCCGAGATTAAGAAAACGTTTGGGAATCCTGAGGCAGGAGATGTTATTTCTCTCAAGGATTACCGTGATAGACCACTTGGGTCGGCTATTTATAACCCGAGTTCCCAAATCGTGGCTCGAAGAATTTCTAGGAGAAAGCAGAAGCTAGAGCTGGAGTTCTTCCAAAGGCGTATTGCTCAAGCGATCGCTATGAGAGAGCCTACGGGGATCGATATGCGTCTTTGCCGCTTGGTTTGGAGTGAGTCAGATGCCCTACCTGGTGTCGTGGTGGATCGCTATGGGGACCACTTGATTCTACAGACCTTGACTTTGGCGATGTACCGTTGCCTTGATGAAATTGTAAAAGCTCTAGTAGAGTTAGTAGAGCCAGCTTCTATTATTTTAAGAAATGACTCTCCGATGCTAAAAGCAGAGGGGATTCCTGAGGAAGTAAAACTGGTGCACGGGGAAAAGCCGAAGCCGTTTGAGGTGAATGCAGATGGAACGCTTTATGAAGTGGACCTGATTGACGGACAGAAGACGGGCTTATACCTCGACCAATTAGAAGCGCACCAGTCGATTAAAAAATATGTGGAGGGCAAGCGTGTGCTCGATGTTTTCTGTAACCAAGGTGGCTTCGCCCTTGCTGCTGCTAAAGCGGGTGCAGCTGAGGTCACGGCAGTAGATATTTCTGAATCGGCAGTGGCTGCTACACAACGGAATGCGGATATCAATGGGGTGCAGATTAACGCCCTCAAGCATAACGCCTTTGATTTCCTTAAAAGCTGTGAAGATCAATATGATGTGATCATTCTCGATCCACCTTCCTTCACGCGGAATAAAAAGACACTGAATGATGCCATGCGTGGGTATAAGGAGATTCACTTGCGGAGCTTGAAAATACTTGAAAAAGACGGTTTCCTCTCGACATACTGTTGCTCCCATCACGCCAGTCGTCAGCTCTTTCTAGATAATGTCGTGTCTGCCTCTGTTGATGCTAAACGGACTGTGCGACTAGTCGAGAATCATCACCAACGACTCGATCACCCTATCCTGCCAGCCATTCCGGAGACGGAATACTTGAAAGGTTTCACTTTTCAGCTTACTCCTAGTAGATAATGAGTGCAGCAATAGCAGTGATCGGCGGAAGTGGTCTTTACCACATGGAAGGTTTTGAACAAACGGAAGAACGCTCCGTAAGCACCCCTTTTGGAGACCCTTCAGATAGTATTAAAGGAGGGATTTTAGCTGGGAAACAAGTGTGGTTCCTTCCTCGGCATGGGAGTAATCACTCGATCATGCCACATGAGATTAACCATCGTGCTAATATCTGGGCCTTGAAAAGCCTTGGGGTACGCTGGGTGATTTGTGCAACTGCTGTGGGAAGTCTAAAGCAGGAATACGCACCACGTGACATTGTGCTGCCTGACCAATATTTTGATAGAACCTCTAGGAGAAATGAACACACCTTTTTTGGAAACGGAATTGGTGCGCATGTAGCATTTGGTCAGCCGGTGTGCTCGTACTTACGTTCGGTACTTAGACAAGCAACAGAACAACAAGAAGGTGTGACCGTGCACGATGGGGGAACCTATGTGAATATGGATGGCCCTGCATTCTCTACAAAGGCAGAGAGTGAGGTAAATAGGCAGCTCGGCTTTGATGTCATTGGGATGACCAACTTGGCAGAAGCTAAGCTGGCACGCGAAGCGGAAATGTCTCTGGCTACACTTTCGATGATTACCGACTACGATTGTTGGAAAGAAGATGAGGAAGATGTAACAGTCAGTGCCGTGCTCGAAAACTTAAGGGTTAATGCAGCGAATGCTCAAGAGATCATTGCACGTGCAATAGACTTGTTAGAGCATACACATGACTGCCCAGAGCACACTTGCCTAGACACCTCGATCATCACACCTCAGCCCGCTTGGCCTAGTGCCACGGTGGAAACACTAGAGCCTATTTTAAGTCGTTTCCTTTAGTGGAATAATTTATTTCGTAAATCTTAAGTAATTTTCTTGACGTCAGCTCGCTGGTTTTGTCACTTATTTGCGACTATTTACTTTCGTTGTAAGTAGATGATTTCTATGAAGCATTGCCCCTGCTAAGGAGCGAAAAAAGAAAATCACATATGAAAAATTTAAGACCATTAGGCAGTGGAGTGATCGCTATTGTTACCACACTATTTGTTTTCTTAGGAACGGCAAATTTGCAGGCGGGTGAGTTTTCACGCGTGGTAATTGATGCGGGACATGGAGATCAAGATGTGGGGGGGAACCACGGTTTAGTGTATGAAAAGCATCTAGCCCTAGATACAGCTCTGCGGCTTGAGTATTACCTGAATAAAAAGGGGATTAGGACGACGATGACGCGTCGATCAGACCAGTTTATTTCTCTTGCTAAGCGTGCTAGTATTGGGAATCGCTATAGAAACTCTATTTTTGTTTCTGTGCACTATAACTGGACTTGGAAAAGCTCAGTGAGTGGGTTGGAGACGTTCTATCATTCTAGCCGTAGTAAGCCTCTAGCACAGTATATCCAGTCGGGGA
The DNA here is from genome assembly GCA_023301335.1 of Akkermansiaceae bacterium. Classification (GTDB taxonomy): domain Bacteria; phylum Verrucomicrobiota; class Verrucomicrobiia; order Verrucomicrobiales; family Akkermansiaceae; genus Rubritalea. The sequence continues at coordinate 1,607 of JALZVA010000204.1, read as the reverse complement.
TGCATAGTAAGGTGAGGGCCTCAGATAGAGGCGCTAAGTATGGTAGCTACTATGTGCTCAGACACACGAAAAATCCTGCAGTTTTGGTTGAATGTGGTTTTGTTAGTAACAGCCGTGAGCGTTCTAATATGAAAAAAGGTTCTTGGCGTCAGCGTATCGCAGAAGGGATAGGCAAAGGTATTATCAAATACCAGAAGGAAAGAAAATCAGGGAGACTTAATTAGGTCTTGGTAATTTCTAAGGATGGCCTTAGGTTGGAGTCCTCGTATGATGTCAGTGGCAGATTCAGCATTGCAGCTTTGTGCAAACCTAGGAGTTAGAGAGTTTATTGTTTGTGCAGGGGCTAGGAATCTATCTCTCATTGAGACATTATTAGCTTCTGAAGAGGTTCACGTGTGGAACCATTTTGAGGAAAATTCAGCGGGCTTTTTTGCGCTTGGGAGATGCATGGCGACAGCTGAGCCTTGCTGTATTGTGACGACTTCTGGGACAGCCGTAGCAGAGTTACTACCTGCGGTGATTGAAGCCCATTATCAAGCTCGACCATTGGTTATTCTCTCGGCAGATAGGCCTAGCCACTTTAGAGGCTCGGGTGCTCCTCAGGCGATTGAGCAGCTAGGCATCTTTGGAGACTACGTTGAAACCTGTGTGGATATCGAGGGGAGTGTGCCTGAATTAACCTGGTCAGGAAGGAAACCTTTACATCTGAATGTGTGCTTGGAAGAGAGCTCACAACAAGGGGAGACGCTTTTGTCCCCGAAAGAGTTTAAGCCAAGCCGCCAAAGAATCATCGTAAGCGAGCTGGTGAAATTTATTCATGACGCATGGGATGGCCTAGTGGTGGCTCTGGGGGGACTAGAACCAGAAGATCGTGAAGAAGTATTTCATTTCTTAAAAGACCTGAAGGTGCCGGTGATTGCAGATGCGACCAGTGGTTTACGTGAGGCAATGGATAAAATGCTGGTGGCGGAGCCAGAAGATTTATTTAAAAAAGGAATGGTGGGGAGTGTGCTGCGCATAGGGGAGGTGCCAGTAGGGCGTTTTTGGAGAGATCTGGAAGAGAAAACTGAGGTGAAGGTCTGCTCGGTGAGTCGCACAGGTTTCTCGGGCCTAGCACGTGCATCTGTAGTGATAGAGGGGGATGTGACACGTATTCTCAAAGGTATGGGTGAGCCTGATGAAATCGGAGATGTGACGGATGCGATGGCGAATAATTCTAGAGACTGGGCCAGAGTAGATGAGGTACTTGAATCTTATCCTGACAGTGAGCCCGCGATGATCCGGATGCTTTCTCAGTATGCTACAATCGCAGGTTCACTGTATCTCGGAAATTCACTTCCAATTCGTGAGTGGAATCAGTTTGCACAGCGGGAGATCCCGATCGAGTTTGTAAGGGCAAATCGTGGGGCAAACGGGATCGATGGGCAGATTTCGACCTGGTTAGGTAATTCTGCCGAGGTGGATGATAGCTGGTGTGTAGTAGGTGACCTTACGGCTCTTTATGATCTAGCAGGTCTGTCCTTGTGGAAGCAGGCTGGCGGCTTAAGGAGGACTCTGGTGGTGGTAAATAATGGAGGAGGCAGAATCTTTGAGCGCTTATCGAGCGT
>JALZVA010000203.1 GCA_023301335.1 Akkermansiaceae bacterium | reverse complement strand
GAGATAGACGCCCTGTTTTTATGTTCATGCACAGGTTATCTTTGTCCCGGAGTTAGCAGTTATGTCGCCGAGATGTTAGGTATGCGTGAAGATGCTTTTTTACAGGATATGACCGGTTATGGCTGTGGTGCTGCAGTGCCATTGATGAGGTCAGCAAGCAATCTTATTGCGGATAACTCAGAATTAGTTGTTGTTACAGTAGCCGTAGAAGTGTGTTCAGCTGCGTTTTTTGTAGAAGATGATTTTGGTGTATTAATTAGCACCTGCATCTTCGGTGATGGAGCATCTGCCGCGGTCTGGTCTGGTCAAGGCGGGGAATGGAAGCTGGGTGATTTCGAGTCATTGCATGTGCCTAAGCAACGTGAAAAAATTCGTTTTACCAATGCCCAAGGAAGGCTCAGAAATCAACTTCATAAGAGTGTGCCTGATCATGTAGCCGAGGCTGTGAAAAAGCTCTACAGTAAACGCCGAGCCGACCCTCAAGCTTGGATTACTCATGGTGGTGGACGAGATGTTATCGAGAAGCTAGAACAAGTGCTTCCAAGTGGTGAATTAACTCACGCAAGGAGCGTGATGAAAGACTTTGGAAATTTAAGCAGTCCGTCTGTTCTTGTCGCTTTAGAGAGATTCTTAGATGGCGCGGATAAGTCAATGGATCGCGTATGGCTATGTGCTTTTGGAGCTGGATTTTCAGCCCATAGTTGTGAGTTAGTAAAGTTGTAAGTTGCTTGAATCCTTCTCAAAAACTGCACACGCTTCTAATGTTGGTAGCGCCAGGCCCAAAACCGCCTTCATCGCCGTTGGGCAATAAGGGAACAGATCTATTATAAAAAAGTGGTTTCGTATCCCCCACTGACGGAAACGACAACACCGGCCAGTAGATCTACGATGTGCGTAACCTCGTGACCTAGATGAGATATGACAACACAGATATCCTCACTCAAAATCACGATGCAGGCTGCCGCCTCACCACACAAAACCTAGGCAATGGATTGACTCGTAACATCACTTATAGTAAACTCGATAACCTCAGAAATTTAGACGCAACTAAGCAAAATAGCACTGACATTGACGAGCTTAAGTAGAGCTACAACTATAACGAAGACAAGTAGGTCACTGCCGAAAATACTATGATGGGTTCCTTTCTAAAAGACACCAGCTTCACCGCTTCCTATGATCCGGGTGATCGCCTCACCACGTGGAACCGTGACGGACAACTCACAGGAGCACGTGAAACCGAAGCTTGGGCCTACGACAACGCAGGTAACCAAACCGCAGTGACCCGAGACGGCACCACTGCCACCCGTAATCATAACGCAGATAATGAACTCACCAACATCGGAGTAGACAATACCATCCTCGATGCCAAAGGGAACATGATTGCAGATGCAGGAGGCAACCAATACTTCTACGACCTTGATAACCGAATCTTTAAGATCGAGACCGCCGCAAGCAAAACAATCGACCTCCGTTACGACGCCATGGGTCGCCGCGACAATGGAGAACTCGAAACCACTTTCCTCTGGTGGGGGGACCAAGAGACCTCCGAACACGAAAGTGGAGCAGGTCAACCAGTGATTCAGAATGACCTCTGGGCACACCCAACAACACTTAACAAGATCTGTGCGAGAGCCGCAGAAGGAAACCACACAGACATCGAGTATTACCACAAGAATTACTTAGATCACGTCTATGCAGTGTCAGACGCAGACGGCGATTTACTTGAGCACTACAGGTATACAGCGTTTGGTAAACCAGAAATCTACGCCCCTGATGGGACGAAATTAGTAGCAAGTGCTATTGATAACCCAGTGTTGTGGAATAGTAGGAGATATGACGCTGATACTAATTTGTATTACTACAAGTTTAGACACTATAAGGCTGATATAGGAAGATGGTTGGGGAGAGATCCTATTGAGGAGAGTGGTGGGATAAATTTGTATGGGTTTGTATATAATGATTCTATAAACAATAGGGATGTATTAGGTTTGGATTGTTGTGATGAAGCGAAAGAGATAGCTATAGATATGGCAAAAAAAGCTGCTAAGAAAAGTACTAATTCGGGATATGGTACGAGACATGATAATAGAACTTATTTAAAAATTCCGGAACATTGTGGTAATGTATGCTGTGATAAGAAAACCCACAAAATTACCAATACAGGATTGAATCCTGGAAGGTGGTTAGGAAGGAGTGGAACCGGGTCTCCTGCTTGCACCTCAAAAACCTGCCCTAACGGAACTACTCAAATGTTTGGTTACCACAACCATCCTAGTAGCGGATACAACGCTGTATCTGACCCTGATATGAGGAAGGCAGATATAGCTAAAGCTCCCGAAATTATAACTATAATAAACGATGATCTATTTATCTATCATCCAGATCCAAATTTTAAAGGTGAAGCAAAAGATTGAAAGAAAGGTGAAAATGGAGGTAACCGTGAGTTGGAAATTTTAAAATAGAAGATTGAATGAAAATATTATTTATAATCATGCTATATCCTATTGTTGCATGTGGTCAAAGCCAAGAATTCGATAGGATGCTTTTGAATGACTTGAAAAACGTAGCAAAACAAAGGGCATCGTTGGGTATCTATGAACAATCGGTAGCAAGATATAAGAGGTTGATTCAAGTTAAAAACATCAGCAAATTTGATATATCATTTATAGCAGTTCATGAACATGGAGAATTTAAATCCCTTTTGTCTTTTTGGATAGAAAAACAGAGCAAGGATAGATTATGTGGAGCAGGACTAGAGTCTATAGAAAAATCTAACACTGAAAAATGGATTTCAATGTTCTGTAGAAAGCAAGGCAAGATTGAAAAATTTGATGGTAGATTAAAGCGAATATTAAGCTTAGTAAATAAAGATGAGGAGGAGGCTATCTTAGGGGTAAGACCTGCTAAGCAAATTGACATTACTATAGGTATTGGAAATGTTGTTAAGAGTGTGACTGTTTTCTTTTATATTGATAAAAAGAGCACCCTCAGCATTGAAGTTAAGAAAGAAATTGACGAGATTTTTAAATTGTTTTGTGATGATGGGAAAATAAAAAGGGAGCAACTGTCTTTTGAATAAAAAGTGATTATTTGGCTTCAAGTTATTGTAAGTGTCTCTTCATGAGAAGGTTAAGATAAGGTGAATAATACTAAGCCCCAGACCTACTATAGAAAAAGCCTTTAGTTGTAACCTTTTTACAGATTCCATTTATCAAACGCCACTCTGCTCTGATTCACTGACCCCGCTTGGCCAGTTCACCCTTCGGGCAGGTTCTACTCCCTCAACTTCTGGTTGTTCCATGAACGGTATGGTGGCTTGGTTTAGCATTATTTGACACCTTTCAAGTATTAAGACTCAGCTCGGTGAGCTTCCTTGGAAAAAACGGTAAAAAAATCTGCATAGCAGGCCCAAGCTGAGTACTTTCTACTTTTTCCTTGATAGAAGAGGGTCTGAGGTCAATCTTGCACCCATGGACTATGCCTCGCTCATTGAGAAACGTAAGGAACGCTTTGCTCAAGTGGAAATTGCTATTACCGACCCAGACCTCTTTTCTGACCAGAAGAAGGCTTCTGAAACAATGCGCGAGCATGGAAGACTGAAGGATCTCTTACAAATGTGGGAAGATCTCTCGAAGGCTAAAGTGGATCTTGCTGAGAATGAAGAACTCGCCAAGGAAGAGGATGAGGAGATTGCCGAGATGGCAACTGAGGAGATTGCTGGCCTTAAGGAAACGATCGAAAAGCTCTCTGAGAATGTGCAATATGCGCTTCTCCCACGTGAAGCGACGGAAGATCGTGACGCTCTTGTGGAGATCCGTGCGGGTGCTGGGGGTGACGAAGCCTCTCTGTTCGCTGGACAGTTGATGAAAGTCTATGAACGTCATGCGGAATCACGCGGGTGGAAGGTCGAGCATCTCGAATCTAGCCCGTCTGAAGTGGGTGGGTTCAAGGAGGTTATTCTTAAAATTTCTGGGGACGAGGTATTCCGCTTTCTTAAGTATGAGTCTGGTGTGCACCGTGTGCAGCGTGTTCCGGCGACTGAAACACAGGGACGTATCCACACTTCTACGGTAACTGTGGCAGTGATGCCTGAGGCTGAGGCTGTGGATATCGAACTTAAAATGGAAGAGCTTAACATCCAAGCTACCCGCTCCGGTGGTCCTGGTGGGCAGCACGTGAATACCACGGATTCGGCTGTGCAGATCACGCACCTTCCAACTGGGCTTCAGGTGAAGTGTCAGGACGGGAGGTCACAGACGCAGAATAAGGAAAAGGGCTTGGAGATTTTAAGAACTAAGTTATTCGAGGTGAAACAGCGTGAGGAATCTGAAAAATACTCCGCACAGCGTAAGTCTCTGATCGGCTCTGGAGACCGTTCTGAAAAAATCAGAACCTATAATTTCCCTCAATCACGCGTCACCGACCACCGTGTGAACTACACCTCTCACCAGATCGAACAGATTCTCAATGGTGAAATTTCGGAATTCACCGAAGTTCTCCAAAAAGCGGAAATGGAGCAACGCCTTGCAGAAGCTGGGATGGAGTAATTTTCTCTCTGCCCTACCCGCATCTACATGAAGACTTTACTCGATACTCTCAATAGCGGCACTGAGTGGCTGCAAAAGCGTGGTATCGAGGATGCGAGGCGGAATATGCAGCTTATCCTCTGTGAGGTTTTGGGTTTTGAAAACCCCATGCAGCTCTATACAGATTTCGATAAACCTCTAGAAGAGGAGGAGCTTACTCCGCTACGTGAAATGCTCAAGCAACGCTCTCAAGGGATCCCGCTCCAGCATATCATCGGCTGGGTAGAGTTCTATAAGAGAAAATTTAAGACTGATGGTAGAGGACTAATCCCCCGCCCTGAGACGGAGGAGCTTGTGGACTTAATTTTAAAATCTGAGCTTCCTGAGCAGGCTCGTATCCTCGACGTCGGAACTGGCAGTGGGGTCATCGGCCTCTCCCTCGCTGCAGAGCTCTCCGACCGAGGTGCGCAGGTCACATTGGTGGACATCAGTGCTGATGCGCTGGCCTTAGCAGGTGAAAATGCTCAGTCCCTGGAGATAAAGAATGTCACGCTAACCCAATCTGACCTTTTTGAATCGGTCGAGGGGAGTTTTGATCTCATCGTCTCCAACCCACCTTATATCCCTCAGGCTGAGTCATCTACACTCAGCAAAGAAGTTTCTCATGACCCTGTATTAGCTCTCTATAGTGGTGATGACGGGTTGGACCTGATCCGCATTTTTTGCGCACAGGCAAAGGCATTTCTTAAGCCCTCAGGACGGGTAGCTATGGAGATTGGTATTCATCAGGACAAACAGGTTGAAAAGTTACTTGCTGAGGGTGGATTTTCCGCTATTTACACTGAACGCGACTTAAACGGAATCGCTAGGTTTCCGTTCGCAAGCACATAAACTCTATCGCACCCAAAACACAACATGGATAAATTGATCGTTAAAGGCGGAACAAAAATCGGAGGCACTGTTTTCATCTCCGGTTCCAAGAACGCCTCACTACCTATCCTCGCAGCGACTCTTCTCACTGAGGAACAGGTCATTATTCGTCGTGTCCCTGATGTGTCTGACACTAACTACATGCTGCAGATCCTGACAGCTCTCGGCTGTGAAGTAGAAAGATCCAGTGGAACTGTCCGTATTACGGCAAAAAATATCACTAGTAATGCGCCCTACGAAGTGGTGAGCAAGATGCGTGCTTCTATCTGTGTGATGGGGCCACTCTTAGCCCGCACAGGGAAAGCCGAGGTTTCTCTCCCAGGTGGATGTGTCATTGGAGACCGCCCTGTGGATCTTCACTTGAAAGGCCTGCAAGGGATTGGCGCGAAGGTCGATATGACTGGTGGAAACATGATCATCACCGCTGAGGATGGACTCACGGGTGCAGAGATCGATCTCCGAGGCAAGCACGGCCCTACCGTTTTAGGCACCGATAACTTAATGATGGCTGCGGTTCTTGCAAAAGGGACAACGATCATCGAATCTGCGGCATGCGAGCCAGAGGTGGTGGACTTAGCTAATTTCTTAATCTCTCTCGGAGCGAAGATTGAAGGTGCTGGAACGCGCCGCATCACGATCGAAGGCGTGGAAAAACTCGGTGGCACACAGCATACTGTGATCCCTGACCGTATCGAAGCGGGAACTTTCATGGTCGCAGCTGCAATGGCCAGCGGCGAAGATGGCGTGACACTCGAACGTGTTTGTGAAGAGCACCTTGAGCCTAGCACCAAGCTACTCAAAGAAGCCGGACACTCGATCGAGTTTAGTAAGAATGGAACCTCTGTAAAGGTCATCCCTGGGACGACTCCTTCTGGTTGTGAAATCATCACCGCTCCTTATCCTAATTTTCCTACCGACATGCAGGCGCAGTTCACTGCGATGTTTGCTCTGACTCCTGGTATCTCTGTAGTCGAAGACACTATTTTCCCGCAGCGTTTCATGCATTGTGCGGAGCTTACTAGAATGGGTGCTGACATCAGTGTCGATAATGGCCGCGCCGTAATCAAGGGCGTGGAAAAACTCTCTGGAGCTCCTGTGATGGCTTCTGATTTAAGAGCTTCTGCAGCTCTCGTCCTCGCTGCTCTCTGTGCAAACGGAGAAACAGAGATCAACCGCCTCTATCATATTGATCGTGGCTATGAGAATATCGATGATAAGTTAGCACAGCTCGGAGCAGATGTGACACGCGTTGTCGTGAAAGAGGAAGAATGTGTGTGATTCTATCACTCATTGGATAAGGCTCTAAGCAGGCTTTCTATAAAGACTCTGTAGAAATTTTCCTGTTTCTTCTGAGTATTCCATTCTTTAGATCTGTTCAGTTCTCTGAGAAAGTGTTTACCTAGCATCATATTTCCCATGAAAACAACTGAGCATTTTACCATTAAGGTCTTTCTCTACGAAATTGAGCCCGAAATCTGGCGCCGCTTCTCGGTCCCTACTGGTGTCAGCTTTGCTCAGCTGCATCAGATTATTCAGAAAGCGATGGGCTGGCTAGATCTTCAAGAACATGAGTTTCTTCATGGTAAGGGGAAAAAGCTCGGGAAAATCATCGGAGA
>JALZVA010000202.1 GCA_023301335.1 Akkermansiaceae bacterium | reverse complement strand
TAATAGAAACAAGCAGCTAAGTAAAACGATGAACCAGACCATATCACCAGAAAGAGAAAACAACACAGAAGGGCAGAAGGTGTTTTCCTACTCGATTAAGAGCACCAGACTTGATGAGAACTATCGACCATCAGATAGCACAAGAGCGACGACGAACTTTGCAAATTTAGCCAGAGGAGAGAGCCGTCAGGAGAATTTACGAAATGCCTTAGGGATGATTGATAGCCGATTTAACGCCTTGGCGTATTGGGATAACATGAAGGGTGATCGATATGCACTCCTGTTAGATATTATCTCTGTGGATATTGATGTGGAGGGAAAGGGTCAGTCTTTCCCCTCGATAGAGATTCTTAAGATTAAAATTCATGACCAAAAAACGGATAAATACATCGAGGGGATTGCAGGGAATAATTTCTCTTCCTACGTGCGTGATTATGACTTCAGCATACGACTACCTGAGCATAATAAAGGCCAAGACGAGTTTAGTATCCCGAGTGACTTTGGCTTACTCCACGGAAAGCTGTTTAATGATTTTCTGAATTCACCTACGTATAAGAAAAATTTCAGTAAAGCGCCTGTCATCTGCTTAAGTGTTTCAGATAATAAAACGTATCGACGCTCCCATAACCAGCATCCGATTCTAGGAGCAGAGTATTTTCCAGATAGCAGTTCTTTAACGGAACAGTATTTTAAGAAAATGGGTTTCCAGGTTCGCTACTTCATGCCTGCTGATAGCGTGGCTCCATTAGCATTTTATTACTTTGGAGACCTCTTGGTGGATTACACGAACTTGGAACTGATTGGCACGATTAGCACGATGGAAACATTTCAGAAGATCTACCGCCCTGAGATTTATAACGCCAATGCTGCGGCAGGTTACCTCTACAAGCCTAATTTAAAACACCAAGATCATTCTCTAACACAAATCGTTTACGATCGTGAGGAGCGTAGCCAGTTGGCTATCCAACAGGGGGCTTTTGCAAAAGAAAACTTCATCATGCCCTACGATAATATCTTACAGCAATGGTCACTCAATTGCGTTTAACTCACCTAAAAAAACTGATAATATGATAAATACATTATTACCCACTTCTACCGCAGGAAGCTTGCCTAAGCCATCTTGGCTTGCTGAACCTGAGACACTCTGGTCACCATGGAAAATACAAGGGGATGCACTAACTAACGCTAAAGAAGACGCCTTGCGCATTACTTTACAGGAGCAGCACCGTGCTGGGATTGACATCGTCAGTGACGGTGAGCAAACGCGCCAACACTTTGTCACCACTTTTATTGAGCATTTAGATGGAGTTGATTTTGAGCAGCGTGAAACGGTGAAAATCCGTGATCGATATGAAGCCAGCGTGCCAACGGTCGTAGGCCCCGTGAGTCGTCAAAAATCTGTCTTTGTAGAAGACGCTAAATTCCTACGTAGTCAAACGGATCAACCCATTAAGTGGGCGCTGCCTGGTGCAATGACGATGGTCGATACTCTCTCTGATAAGCACTATAAGAGCCGAGAGAAACTCGCTTGGGAGTTTGCCAAAATTCTTAATGAAGAAGCGAAGGAGCTAGAGGCCGTTGGGGTGGATATTATCCAGTTTGATGAGCCCGCATTTAATGTCTTTTTTGAAGAGGTTAATGAATGGGGCATTGCTTGTTTAGAAAGAGCCATTGAAGGGCTGAAGTGCGAGACAGCTGTGCACATCTGCTATGGATACGGGATTAAGGCGAATACAGACTGGAAAAAAACATTAGGCAGTGAGTGGCGTCAATATGAAGAAATATTCCCTAAAATTCAACAGTCTAACATTGATATCGTTTCTTTAGAATGTCATTGCTCTCACGTTCCCATTGAACTCATTGAGCTGATTCGTGGAAAGAAGGTGATGGTGGGAGCGATCGATGTCGCTAATAATAAAATAGAAACACCAGAAGAGGTCGCAGCGACTCTTAGAGAGGCACTTCAGTATGTTGATGCGGATAAGCTTTACCCTTGCACGAACTGCGGGATGACGCCACTTTCTCGTGAAGTCGCCAGAGGAAAGCTGCACGCCTTGAGAGCTGGTGCCGATATTGTTAGGGGAGAGCTAGCAGCCCAGTAAGAAAACCTATGACTGTCATTGAATTTATATCAGCGAATCTCCCTACCTTTTTAGGCTTAGTTGCCACGGGGGTTTTCGCGGGTATTCTTGCAGGATTACTGGGCGTTGGCGGAGGCATTGTCATCGTCCCAGTGCTGTTCTTTTTTTTCCAGAGCTTCGGGGTCTCAGCGGAGTCAGCCATGCTGGTGGCGACGGCTACCTCCCTCGCCACTATTGTGCCCACATCTATTAGTTCGATCCGTTCTCATACAAAAAGAGGTAATGTAGATATTCACTTACTCAGACGCTGGGCTCCATGGATCCTCATAGGTGTGCTTACTGGTAGTTTCTTAGTGACTAAAATTGAAGGAACGTGGTTAACCATGCTCTTCGCTTGTATCGCCAGCTTATCAGCGCTGAACATGTTATTGAGAACCGGTAAATCCGCGATATTTCATCAGCTCCCTAACACCGTTGGACAGTCAATCATGGGGTCAGCTATTGGCCTCTTTAGTTCAATGATAGGTATTGGCGGAGGCACACTATCCGTGCCCTTGCTCACGATCTATAACTACCCAGCTCATAAAGCAGTCGGAACGGCAGCAGCTATCGGTCTCATTATTTCTCTACCAGGGGCACTCACCATGCTCGTGTTAGGAACGGCTCCTGCCGATGCTCCAGCGGGCACAGTCGGGCTCGTTAACCTGATGGGCTTTCTCTGTATCACCCCTCTAACAGTTTTATTTGCTCCTGTTGGCGTGTTCATAGGCTCTAAAATCAATAGCGCAAAATTAAAGAAGGTCTTCGCTATCGTATTGCTCATTACAGGCGTGCGTATGTTCATCCAGGTTATTGGATAAAAATAACTATTTGCTAAGAGGCCAATCATCTGTGCGGAAGGACGACGCGGGGAGGCCGTCTTTATTGACGAGGTTAGGCTCATCACCACTACCCCAGGCAAAGCGGACAGCCACAGGCTTACGGACAGCGTCACTGCTCACTACAATGCTATGCCCCTCGATGACCGCCTTGGCAGGAACAAATGTTTTATTGCTGCCAGCTATGGTGAAATGCGTAAGCTCTCCTCCACCTTTTGCGACGAGACCAGTATCAGCATGGCTAAATTTCACTCTGATCGTATTCTTTTCTATACGAGATTTACTGTAGAAGGGACCAGATGTGGCAATATCAGTTTTTCCATAATCGCGGGCAAGGGCGAGCATCGCTAGACGCTCCCCCACAGGCTTTTTTCTCTTTGGATGGATATTAGTGAAATCACCAAGATCCATGGTGACCACCATACCGGTCTTTGGTTCTGAGAGTGCCATCATTTGTGCCTCACGAAGAAAGGCCGCACTGAATGGCTCATTTTTATAGGCAAAGGGAGCGATCTGGACGTAGTAGAAGGGGAAGTCACCCTGTCCCCAGCGCGCTCTCCAGTCACGAATCATAGATGGGAATAGCTTTCTGTATTCTAGGGGACGCTTCACATTGGACTCGCCCTGATACCAGATGACACCACGGAAGCTAAAGGGAATAATCGGTTTTAGCATGCTGTTATAGAGCACAGATGGAGAAGACTGGTTAAGACTTTTTGGCTGATTTTTTAAAGCTCGGCTGTAAAGAGCGCCACTGCCCGCGAGCCATTTGGAGTAGTTCTTAGTGCTCTCTTTATAGTTTGGTAATGTTTGCTTGAGGGCTTCTTTACTGATCCATCCTTCGATAGCTGATCCACCCCAGTTAGTAGAGATGAGGCCAATGGGGACATCCAATTCCTGATGCAGGCGTGATCCAAAAAAATAAGCCACAGCACTAAAATTCATCACGCTCTGAGGGCTGCAGACGTTCCATCGAGTCTTTAAATCATCTTGCTCTTCTAGTGCGATGACTTGCGGGATATCACAAAGGCGTATCTCTGGGAACTTCGCCTTATCAACATCCTCTTTGAAATGTGCCAGCCCAAACCCTCTCATTTTCCACTGCATGTTAGACTGACCGCTACAGATCCAGACTTCTCCTGAAAGGACGTTTTTTAACTCGATCTTGCGATCTTCACTTTTTACAGTGAGAGTTAAATTTTTCCCAGCCTTGGGGGTGCGGATTCTAGTCATCCACTTACCTTTCTCATCAGCGATAGTCTTTACAGATTGAGAGCTCCAGGAGCCTTGAATCGTGATTTTGGCCTTGGGTTTAGCCACACCCCAGACGGGGGCATCAGAGTTACGCTGGAGCACCATGTGATCACCGAAGATGCCGGCGAGCTTTAACTGGGCTTCCCCCTTTGTTTGCGCATGAAGGCCTGTGGGGATGATTAGGATAGAAAAGGCGAGGCTAAGGTAGTGGAGTAAATATTTAATCATCTGTTATAATGGCTAATTCCATATAGCCACTAACCGAGTAAGGGAGAAAGAACTTTTTAGCAGAATTTCATCTTAGAGGAGGTTCCCTTAAAGGATCTGCCTCAAATGTAAAAATATGTATTTTACAGAGAAGGGGGGTTTCTTTAAGCTTCCATTAACTAAATGATTTCGTGGATATGCTAAAAAAAATAACTACTTTAACGACCTTGGCAGGAACGCTTGCCTGTTCGCTTTCTGCATTAGAAAAACCCAATATTCTAGTTTTTCTAGTCGATGATATTGGGTATATGGATGTTGGAGTGAATAATCCTAATTGCTTCTACGAAACGCCAAATATTGATGCTTTAGCAAAAGAGGGTGCACTTTTTACAAACGGTTACACGGCCTCTCCAATTTACTCCCCAACCCAGGTAAGCATGCTGACGGGAAAGTATTCTACAAGAGTTGGTGCGACTAATTTTTCCCCTAAAGACAAAACTAAGAAAGGGAGAAGTGGTAAATTTAACCCAGCTCCATTTCGTGGTGAACTTCCATTAGAGGAGGTGACCATAGCAGAGGCATTGAAAACGGTCGGTTATAAGACCTTTTTCGTAGGTAAATGGCATCTAGGCGACGGGCCTAGTTTACGCCCTCAGAAGCAAGGGTTTGACATGAATATAGGTGGCCATGAGGCGGGTGGACCATACACCGGCAAAAAATATTTTGCTCCATTTAAAAACCCTGAGATCAAGGAGGAAAGCCTTGATGGAGAGCATTTACCTGCTCGGTTGGCGGGAGAGACCTCAGTATTTATTAAGGAAAGTAAGGATGAGCCATTCTTGGCCTATCTTTCATTTTACTCCGTGCCTGCTCATTTGCTAATATAAATATAGTGATGTTAAATAAATTGATAAGTGTATTGTTGCTCTTTGGCTGCAGCTTTTGCCTTGCTGCAGAAAAAGCAGATTTCTATGTGGCGGTAGATGGACTTGATTCAAATGAAGGCTCGGAAGCGGCACCATTCAGAACGCTTGATAGAGCTCGTTTAGCTGTGAGAGTGCTAAAGCAAACGAATTCTAAACCTATAAAGGTGTGGGTTCGTGGTGGGCATTATGAAGTTGAAAAGACGATTGTTTTTGATCGGCTAGACTCGGGTAAAGCAGGTGCTGAGATTAGCTATGCTGCTTACCCAGGAGAGGTCCCTGTATTAAGTGCAGGAACGAAGATAAGCCAATGGCGTAAGCCCGTTAGAGGGGTGCCGGGTCTCCCCATTATAGCGAAAGGCAAGGTAGTTGTATCAGATGTTAAAAAATCATTTCGGGCGTTATTTGATGAGAACGGGATACTGCAACGAGCTCGCTCAACCCCATTTATTACCAAAGAGGGTGGGACGAAAGAGAAGGTGCTATTCCCTGAGGGGGTAGTTAAAAATTACTCACAACCATCTCAATTAGAGCTATGGGTGAGGCCCCATCATGCGTGGATTGTAAATATTCTACCGCTGGAAAGTTTTAATGCTTCGGCTCTAACAGCACATCCTTCGATTCGTGCAACTTACCCGATGAACCCTTTGCATTTTTTAAAAACAACAGATAATGCGTGGATTGAAAATGCGATTGAAGAGTTAGATGAACCTGGAGAGTGGGTGTATGATGAAACCCGAGGGAGAGTTTACCTTTGGCCTAGAGGGGAATCCTCTGTCTATTCGGCGCGCTTAAATGAAATTATAAAGTTGGAAGGAGAAATAGATTTTGATGGGAGTGTAGATCTTCCGGTTACGCATTTGTCTTTTTCTGGACTGACATTTAAGCATGGAGAAAGGTACCAGATTTCCTCTGATGACGCTGGCCTTCAGCACGATTGGGAGATGCTAGATAAAGATAATGCCTTAGTTAGATTGCGCGGGACGGAGCAATGCAGCATTAAAGACTGTCACTTCTTACACAGTGGTAGTGGGGCGGTAAGGATTGATTTACATGGGCAGGAAAATGAGGTGAGTGGCTGTCATATTGAACATATTGGAGGGACTGGAATCCTAGTCGCGGGGTATGGTCCTGGGGTGAAAGATGTAAATCATCATAATAGGATTTTGAATAATCATATTCACCATGTCGGCGAAATTTACTGGCATGCACCTGGGGTGATGATCTCTCAAAGTGGGCAAAACCGCATCGCTAATAACTATATTCACCATACGAACTACACGGGCCTTATTATATCTGGCTGTGTCGTTGAGTTCTTTACAAGATCTGGTCGCGAGTCATCAAAATCAGTGAGGCAAGACGAAATCGAGAATATTAAAAACATAACAACTTTTGAGCAGGCGAAACCCTACCTTCATACTCACGATAATTTGATCGAGTTAAATGAAATCAGTCATGCCATGCAAAAGCTAGGAGATGGGAATGCCATTTATATTCGGGGTTGTGGATCTCATAACATCATAAGGAAAAACTATATTCATCACTTGATCAGCCCGATGATCATGCAATGTGCGATCCGCACTGATGGCGGCCAGCAGGATACGATCGTGAGAGAGAATATCATTTATAAGTGTACCTCACAGGGGATGATGCTTAAGCTGAACACAAAATTTGAAAATAATATTATTGCAGATGTTATCTATCCCCCTAGAGGATATTACTTATCTCTTCGAGAAGGTCCATTAACGGGGGCAACGCTCAAGCGTAATATCTTTTATTCTTCAGAGTTATTTGAAGAGTTTGTTAATGAACTGGATGGAAAAAGAGCCGGAGGAACCGAGGATAGGAGGGGGCGTAAACTAGCGCTTATTGAAGATATTGATACAGCAGAGAATATTTTCTTTTGTAAGAGCCACCCTCGTAGATCTCGGTTGTTTCTTCAAACCTTAGAGAAACGAGAGAGTTCAAATGGATCATTAGCTATAGATCCTTTATTTAATGATCCTCAGAATGGAGATTTTTCTTTTAAGGAGAATTCACCAGCTATAAAAATGGGCTTCATTCCTATCAATCAAGAGTTGATAGGGCTGTTGAAATAAGAAAAATAAGAGCAAGAGCTCGATATTGTGAATCTTGCTAGTGATTGAGCTAAGAGAGTAAATTTTTTTATTTCTATCTTCGCTCGCTTTGGTAATTGGCTGAAGTGAATAAGATTGCAGAAGTTTTCCTCGTTGCCTTGAAGTTGGGATGCATCTCCTTTGGTGGGCCAGTGGCACACATTGGTTTTTTTAGAGAGGAATATGTGGAAAAACGTGCCTGGCTGAGTGAAGAGAGGTTTTCTGAATTGATGGCTGTGACGCAGTTTCTCCCTGGACCGGGGAGTAGTCAGTTAGGTGCTGCAGTAGGGTTTGAGAGAGCAAGATGGCTTGGAGGCATTGCTGCGTGGGTGGGCTTCACCTTACCCACGGCAATTGTTTTAGTGCTATTTGCTATAGGCGTAGGATTTTTTCCCCCTGAACAGATGCTATGGATTAAGGGACTTATTTTAGCAGCTTTAGGAGTGGTGCTGAATGCTGTGCTGGGGATGCATAAAAAACTTGCTCAAGATCTTAAATCTAACGGAATTGCGATCCTTTGCTTCGTCGCCCTTTACTTCTATTACGTTACCTGGATGCAGCCAGTAGCGATTCTTGTAGGTGGGCTATTAGGCTGGGTGCTGTTCAGATCAGAGGGAGAAGAGGAGAAGATAGAAAAGCAGTCAGGTAAAAAATCTTATCTCTTAGCGATAGCGATGCTCGTGATAGTGGCAGTGATTCCTTTTGCGCTTCAAGGCTCGAAGGATTTGGAAATCACGGGGGGAATCTTTAAAGCGGGTAGTCTCGTTTTTGGAGGAGGACATGTCGTCTTGCCGATGCTCTCAGCAGAGGTCGTGGATAAGGGAGCGATCAGTGCCTCGCACTTTGGAGCAGGCTATGGGATGACACAGGCGATGCCTGGACCGGTATTTAGCTTTGCAGGCTACCTCGGGGCTAAAATGGAGCTGTTTGGAAATGCAGTATGGGGTGGGGGAATCGGTCTGATTGCTGTATTCTTACCCGGAATGTTACTCATGCTGGGCTGTGTGCCTGTCTGGGATAGACTGAAAGGTAAAATATGGGCAAGAGC
>JALZVA010000201.1 GCA_023301335.1 Akkermansiaceae bacterium | reverse complement strand
AGAGGATTTTATCAAACAGCTACGAGAAAAAGGCTCACAGTGGGTTTCTCTCGTGCCGACACAGTTACACGACCTGGTAGTGAATGGCTTAGTGGCTCCAGATACGCTAAAGGGGGCGGTGATTGGAGGGGGAGGGATAGCGCATCAATTGGAGGCAGACGCTCTGGCCCTGAATTGGCCAATTCTAAAAACCTATGGTATGACGGAGGCCGCATCCCAGCTTGCGACAGAAACTTCAGTGGGCAGCGGGCTCAAGAAACTTGCGCATGTGAGCTTTGATCTAACTGAGGATAAAAGGCTGCGTTGGAAGGGAACTTCGAAGTTCACGGCCTACCTCATAGGTGAGGAAAGCATCCCAGCAGAACCGTGGATGGAGACGAAAGATCGCGTAGAATGGGATGGAGAGAATCTGACATACTTGGCACGAGCAGATCGAGTCGTGAAAATTCTAGGGGAACTAGTGGATGTGGAACAACTCGAAATAGAGATAAATAAGGAAAGTGACCAAGAAGTCGTCATCCAACTAAGAGCCGATGCGCGCAGAGGCTACTTACTCGTCCCAGTGGTGGAGCTTAGACCCTCAGCACAGTTAGTAGAGGATCTGAAGCATCACACTGGACTCCACACATTAGCTCCAGTGAAGCAAGGCAGATTCAAGAGAACTGCCTTGGGGAAAGTCGTGAGACCGGGGGGTATTTAAGCGAGTAGGCGGGCTACTACTTAGCTGTTTCTTCCTTGTCGAGGAGGTTTAATTTTTTAAGCTTCGGTGGGATGACCGCAGCGCAATAAGGGTCTTTGTTCCCGTGGATCTTGTAGTAATCTTGGTGTCCGATTTCTGCTGGATAGAAAATTTCTGCCTTTTTAATCTCAGTGACGATCTTGTTATCGTACTTAGGATTATGCTTTTCTAGAGACACTAGAGCTACTTTTTTTTGCTCCTCGTTATGGAAGTAGATTCCAGATCTATACTGCGTTCCGCGGTCATTTCCTTGACGATTGAGAGTAGTCGGGTCATGGAGTCTCCAGAAGAGGTTCAAGACCTCATCGAGTTTGATCACTTCAGGGTTAAAGACGACTCTGACCACTTCAGCGTGACCCGTGGTGCCTGAGCAAATTTGCTGGTAGGTCGGGTTTTCGGTCTTTCCGTTTGAGTAACCAGAAGTGGCATAAGTGATACCATCAGTTCTCTGGAAGACTGTTTCCACACACCAGAAACATCCTGCTCCAAATGTGATGACTTCATGTCCTTCAGGGACTGTAGGAGTTTTTGCTGGTTTTCCGTAAGACATAACTTTCTGTGTGCCACAGGCTATGAAGAAAAGGGAGAGTAGAGCAAGGAGAGAATAAGATGGTTTATGAAACATAGGTAATATTGTGTTGGTATAGTTAAGACGGTGGAGCCTCTTTATTATTCCTTATTTTTAGTTTGGATAAGATTTTAATGCGATTGGTAGGAAGGTCTGAAGTTGTTCGATACGTCTAGAGTCCAGCGGGTGAGTACTCAAAAATGCTTGGTTGCTATTCCCTCCTGTACTATTTTTATACGATTGAAACCTCTCCCATAGGCTGACTGCACCACTAGGGTGATACCCCGCTTTTGCCATGTAAACGGCACCCACGCGATCCGCCTGAAGCTCTTGCTCCCGAGAAAAGGGGAGGATGGCTCCGATGGTAGCACCTGCTCCATAGAGACCTGCGGCAGCGGTGCGGTCACTTGAACTAGCCCCTTGTGTTTGAAGGAATTGGTCAAGTAAGACGCCTCCGATAGCCGCTGCACTGGCACGTTTGATACGAGAATTGGCATGATTAAGCGTCACGTGGGCAATCTCATGCCCAACCACTGCAGCTAGACCCGCATCGGTTTTAGTCACCTGAAACATCCCACTATTCACCCCCACTTTTCCTCCAGGGAGGGCAAAGGCATTCGGAGTTTTATCTTCAAACACGATAAATTCCCACTTTGCCTGAGGCATATCGATCACCTTGGTAAGTCTGCTCGCCACCCGCTTTAGCTGAGAATTATAGGTAGCATTTTGAGAGCGAGGGTATTTTTTCTTATAACTTTCAAAAGAGCTGAACCCCTGTGTGAGAAGATTATTAGAAATAGCTTTAGGAGCCTTCACCGATCCGTCTGGATTAATAGCTGACGGAGGACCACAAGCAGAGAAAAATAGAACAAGGGAGCCACAAGTAGCTGCAGCAAGAGGAATCAGACAACGTAATTTCATCAGAGGCAGAATAAAGAAAACAGAGAGGGCTGTAAACCCTTCAACGAATGAAATAGCAAAATTTTTCTAAAAATAAAACTGATCTGAGGATACCCGATCTACAGTAATTCGCTGCCTAGTTTTTTGGGATTAGGCCATGATGAGAAGCTATCTTTGGGGTCCTTCAAAATTAATTCATACGAGCTATAACAATAGGAGAGCCATCCTCGTTGCTCTCTATACGATATCGTAATCCCTTCAATATGTTGGCATCTAGCTCGTAGACAATACCTGTGTTGATCTCTTCAACCTTTAATTTATTACTCCCTTCAGGAACTAAAGCCTTAGGAACCCGAGTAATAACCCATCCATGCTCTACTCGATCAACAGGCTTATCGTTGACCTCCAAAATCTTAAATTTCGACCCTACGACATAGTCATCTATTTGAACACGATCTTCCCTTGGAAAGCTAGTGGCAATCATTCCACCGATAACACCACCAACTATTGCGGGCAGGACAGTCTTGTATGAACTCTTTAGGCTACACTTCATGATATTTCAACGCCATAGTATAGCAACTGCGGTGGGGAGCGAGAATAGACTTTGATTTAGTGGTTATAATTGTGTGAGAAATTTGGAAGCAGGTGCCGACCGTAGTTAGTTACAGTACCTTGTTCTACATTTTTATTGGTTTGATTAAGCAGGAGGATTCGAACCCTCGATACCCAAATCGAGTATACTTGATTATCAAACAAGCGCCTTAAACCGCTCGAGCCATACTTCTATATTTACCGTCCTCAGAAGAGCCCTCTTAAGGTGATTTAGCAGTATGAAATTTTACTAATTGGAAGATAAAGATTTATATTCATCCTTGCTCTTATGAAAAAATAGTCAACGTGCATAATTGCACATTTATTTTCAGGGTTATCCAGCTAGTGGAGCCGGTCTGAGGGCTATTGATTTTAAACCTCAATAAACAGATAAAGCTCAGAAATTACTTTCTGAGCTTTATCTATTAAATACTGAATCAGCTCATTCGAGCTGTCTGAGACTATAGATCTCTATCTACATAAACAGGGAAGCTTTTGCCTCTCAGTTTTGCGCCTTTCAGCTCAGAGAT
>JALZVA010000200.1 GCA_023301335.1 Akkermansiaceae bacterium | reverse complement strand
TGAAATAAAGGGAATCTTTAGAATAAATATTATATAATAATTCGTGCCATACAGCTTCCTTCAAATCTTTAGATAATAGCGCTCTCATTCTTAAATTGACGTCAATGATTCACTACCTGCTGGAATCTCCCGTAGCGATCACCGTATAGCTTTATGAGCTTAGAGAATGCGTCATGGAAGTTCAGAGACCTATCGATGACGCCAAGCGGCACATGGAATGTGGAATGTGAGACGAATTTTTTCCGGCGTTGATTTACTACTTTTACTAGGTTAGAACTCTATTTATGCAGCGTGTGGCAGTATTAAATGTGGTGGGATTAACCACGAATCTGATCGGAGATAAGACTCCGAGAATAAAGGCGTTTTTAGAGCGTAACCGCTGTGATGTGTTTACCCCTGAATTTCCTGCAGTGACGTGCACGGCACAATCGACCTATGTAACGGGGAAATCTGTGAGTGAGCATGGGATTGTGGGGAATGGATGGTATGATAGGGATTACTCAGAGGTGTTCTTCTGGAAGCAAAGTAATCATGTAGTGAAGGCTCCGAAGCTGTGGGATGAGATGAGAGAGAGCGATCCGAGTTTTACCGTGGCGAAGATGTTTTGGTGGTATAATATGTATGCAGAGGTTGATTTTTCCTGCACCCCACGTCCGATTTACCCAGCCGATGGAAGAAAATTTTTCGATGTGCATACGCAACCGATGGAGATGCGTGAGGAGATGAAGCAAGACCTTGGGGAGTTTCCTTTTCCTGCATTCTGGGGCCCACGTGCAGGGATTGAATCATCCGAGTGGATTGCTCAGTCGGCACAGTGGATAGAGAAGAGGCAAAGCCCGACACTGAACTTAGTCTATCTTCCTCATCTCGACTATTGTCTACAGCAGTATGGACCAGAAGGTGCGGAGGTGATTCCTGAGTTAGCTGCGATTGATAGGGTGGTCGGTGATTTAATAGATTTTTTCGAAGGCCGGGGAGTGCAGGTGGCATTGGTTTCTGAGTACGGAATCTCTCAAGTGGATAAGGCCGTTCATCTGAACCGCGTCTTTCGGGAAAAAGGCTGGTTGAGTATCAAGGATGAGCTTGGTTTAGAGCGTTTAGAATATGGGCAGTCTAAGGTGTTTGCCGTAGCGGATCATCAGGTGGCACATATTTATGTGTTAGATGACTCTTTGTTAGATGAGGTGCGCGCGTTGGTGGAAAGTGTGGACGGGGTAGAGGAAGTCAGAGATGGAATTTGGGAAGGTGAAGGGAAACGAAGAGGAGGCGATCTGGTAGCGGTGGCGGAAGCGAATGCCTGGTTTACTTATTACTACTGGCTTGATGACGCTAAGGCACCAGACTTTGCGAGGTGTGTGGATATCCACCGAAAGCCTGGCTATGACCCTGTGGAACTGTTTATGGATCCAGAGATTAAATTCCCAGTGCTTAAGGTAGGTGGGTTTTTAGCGAAAAAGAAATTGGGCTTGAAGTGCTTGTTAGATGTGATCCCTCTGGACGCTGGTTTAGTAAAAGGGTCACACGGTCGAGATGCGGTGGAGGCGGGAGAACGGCCACTGTGGATAGCTGCGGAGTCGAGCCCTGTGGTGAGCACTGCTCAGGATGTGTATGGAGCGATTAAAGCCTTATTAGTAGGAGAATAGAATGAAGATTATACACTTTGGTGATATCCATGTTTGGCGGAACCCTCTGGCACTTTATGATCCATTTTACCCAAAACGGTATTTAGGAGCGGTCAATTTGATGCTGAACCGAAGGAAGAAATTTCCAAAGTACTTAGGTCAGCAGGTGTTGGATCATATCTTGGAAGAAGATGCTGACTTGGTGGTCTTCTCTGGTGACCTTACAACGGCGTCGTTAAAGTCCGAATTTAAAGGAGCCGCAGAAATGTTTACGCCTCTTTATGAGAAGTGGAAGGAGCGGTTGATTATCATCCCTGGAAATCATGATCGGTACACCACAAAGGCGACACGACAGGATTGGTATGGTGAAGCATTCCCTTATGCAAAAATTGATGGCGTGCGGGTGACAGAGCTTGAAGGGAATAGGGTGGTGGTAGCCTTTGATGCCTCATGTGCCTTCATGCTGCGTTCTAATGGGATGTTTAACTCCGATTTAGAGAATTTGTTAGAGGAGACGCTTGCGGGCCTTACCGATAAAGAAGTTATCTTAGTGGGACATTACCCGATTGATTACCCCGATACGGTTGCTGTTGACCCTCAACATGAGTTGCTAGGGAGAGCAGCCTTGAAGAGCATTGTGAGACAGTATCCACCAGTGGTGTATCTACATGGGCACAAGCATATCCGTTGGAGATTAGGAAATGCGGTGAACTGCGGATCTTGCGGAATGTTTTCTGAAGATCCGTTGAAGCAGGCAGGCTACGCGGTGATTAAGCTTGATGGGGGGCAGATTACCTCTGTGGATGGGGTGCACATGGGGGCAGGGGGAGAGAAGGTGCTTACAGAAGGACTGTCTTGATAGCATCGACTAGCTGCTGGTCTTGATGAGGGAAGAGAGTTCTGAGATCAAAGCTGTATCTGTTATTTTCTGTGTAGCCTACAATTTGGTGTTCTAAGCGAAGCTTTGTGGCAAATTTAGTGACACTCATTTGAGAGGGTTTGATAGAGAGTGCTGCGGAGGGGATCTCTGCCTTAGGCATGGTGCCTCCTCCTGTGCGGGCAATAGATTCTACGATTTGAATATCCGCTGCGGTTTCTTTGAGGAGGCTTACGGCAGCAGAGACGCGGGCGTGGATTTCCTCTGCGGGCTTTCGCATGAAATCCAGCATAGGGACGTTTGATGTATCCTTGGAAGAGAGGCTCTCTAGGTAGGAGTCAATACACTCTTGGAGCACAGTGAGAATCAACTTGTCACAGCGGACAGCACGGAAGAAGGGCTCTTTTTTGATTCCCATGATATGCTCGGAATGTCCAGCTAGGATACCAGACTGAGGGCCGCCTAGGAGCTTATCTCCTGAGAAGCAGATGAGCTCGATGCCATCTTTGAGAGATTTTTGAGGAGTGGGTTCGTGATCGATCGGTGCGAGTTCGTCTGTGTGCATCACTGCTCCGGAACCAATATCTTGCATGAGTGGGAGCTGGTGCTTCTTAGCAAGGTCTCTGAGTTCTGTGATCTCAGGCTCATCGGTGAAGCCTTCAATGTAAAAATTAGAGCGGTGCACTTTAAGGATGAGTGCGGTGTTCTCTGTGATAGCGGACTCATAGTCGTGGAGGTGGGTTTTATTGGTGGCTCCGACTTCTACAAGAGTGGCTCCAGAGGTCTCCATGATTTCAGGGATACGGAATCCTCCTCCAATCTCTACGAGTTCACTTCTAGAAACGATGACTTCCTTTTTCTCCCCTTTGGTGAAATACCGGAGTGCTAGCACGAGAGCAGCAGCACAGTTATTGACCGCGACTGCTGCAGGTGCCCCTAGGAGTGTTGCCATAGCGGTTTCAATGTAGCCACCACGTTTTCCACGCTGACCGTCTGTGAGGTTAAATTCTAAATTGCAGTACCCTGAGGCGATATTAGAGAGAGCCTCGGCCGAGCGTGCGCCCATGGGTGAACGTCCGAGGTTAGTATGGATCAGCACGCCTGTGGCATTGATGACTGGCTGTAAGCGGCTGATAGAGAAATCCATGAGGGATTGCCTGATATCGGCAAGAATAGTTTGCTGGTCTGCGTCCTCTCCTGCTAAGAGTTTCTGCCTCCATGTATGGATAGAGCTGCGGACGAATTGTGTGATGAGAGCTTTGGGAAGGAGGATGTCTTCTTCGAGCGATTGCGTGACCTTCTCAACAGAAGGAAGATGTTTAACGGACATGGGATCAGTAAATGAAGGTTATTGTAGTTAATAAACGTAGATGGATTTTTCGAACTCAATGCGGGTGAGTGTTGAGATATCAAATTCTTGAGAGCCAATGAAGCAATCGCTACTACCTCGAATTTTTCCATTCTCGATATGCTCTATTTTGATGATGAATTTACTTCCGTCTAGAAATGTAAGTCGGGCATCATTTTTCTCCATCGCAATTTCATTGTTTTCTGTTATTCCCAAATCTAATGAGGATATTTTATTTAAACGTAATTTGTACTTACCATACTTGGTGTTTATGGATGCGATTTCGTTATCGATGCTGTCAATAGAACCGTAGATGATGTCACCATTTTGGAGTGTGATGGCTTTGCCGATTTGGCCAGTGAGTGGGATGTTATCTTGTGAGTTTGCTGGTGTGGGAAGAGGGCCAGTCCAGCGTTTAATTTGGAAGTTTGAGAGTTTACAAGGAACATAGCTTTGCGTTTTAAAGCTGAAGAATTTTTCAATTTTAGAAGCATTTAGGCGTCCTAGGCTTAATTTTTTAAAAATAGGATTACCTTCGATATAAAATGAAAAAGTGCTTTTTTCAGTATCAACATAAACAGAATAATTGAGAGAATCTTTTAACTTTAGATGGGCAGGGAACGGAGACTTTCCTATGGTTGCTCTGACGTTAAAGTCGTCTGTGTAAGAGGCGAAAATTTGATTATGAGTGGCACTCAGAACGATTGAATTTTTTGCTCTAATTCCGGTTTCATTTGCATTTAGGGTGATGTCTATCCTGGGGTCGTTTGCGGATTTGGAACGGGTATTCTTACCTGTGTCAAAAGTGAAGTTAAGTTGGTAATTTTTTGTTAGGTTGATTTCTTTGTGGATGCCTCTGGAAACTGGGCCTGATGGAGTTCTATGGAAGGTGAAAGATTCACCTTCTTCAGTGATGTTATAGTCACTACTGTTGGTCTTCCAGTCTGATAGGCTACCGAGACCATTTAGGATGATTTCATTGTTATTAAATATTTGGAGTTTTTGGACGAAATTTTTATGGATGGGTAGTGCTCCTGCATAAGAAGTGTTGAGAATGATGCGGTCCTTGTCGATGGACTGGATAGAACCTTTATAGAGGTCTAGAGGGATTTCTTCATGGATTCGACCAAACATTCTGAGATGAGCACCGATACTGGATGAAGATTCATTGTTTTGATTCGTATAGACAATAGAGCGTATTTTTTCAGTTTTTAGAACATGTGTCTGAGATTCTGATTTAAAGGCGTCATGTTTAAAGTGGAGAAATTGAGGAGAGAGCTTTACGATTTCCCCTTGCCATGTATCACCATTGATTAACTCAAGTTTTGCTTCCTGAGCGTATGAGTATGCCATTGCTGTGTAGAAGTAGCAGACAGTGATGAGATGTGCAGAGAATTTGAGCATGGGTAGATGAAGTCTAGTTGAGTTCAAGAGTGCGGAAGTGTTTTTTCTCCAAAGATATTTCTCCAAGGACTGGGTGGGTGGCTTTGATTAGCCCTTTTTCCATGGAGATGTTAGAGAGTGTTAATTTTACGTTGCCTTTAAGTAAAGAGGCTTTGAGTTCTGTATTAGTAGAGTTCTCTGAGGCAGTTTCTTTAAAATGGATGATTTTGATATCATGCTGAGGGTGTAGAATATTCTCATTACTATGCTCATAGTTCATGGCGTAATGGAGGATATTATTTTTTTGAGAAGAGCTGCTTAGTTTGCCGGTGAGAGTGTCGCCATTGTTAAGGGCGATGAAGGTATGTGTGGAATTTTTTTTATGCGTTCTTTGAATTTGTTGATCCCAAGTAGAGATGTGTAAGTTGGAAATGGTATGTGCATTATTTCTAGATTGGTTCTGGATGCCAATGTAGTTACCCGTGGAGTCCGCAGTATCAAAGAATGCATTATGTATTTTTTCCCCATTTAAAAATAAAATTATATTCCCTGATGAACGAGATACTCTGAGCTCGACAGCGACTTCTTTTTCTTTGTAGCTGGTGAGCGAGGTGCTTGCTCTGACAGAGGGGGTTCGTGTTCCTCTTTTTTGAGTACTGTTAATGCTTTCAAAGTTCAGGACGCGGTTGTTAAAATTGACGATGTAGCGGGGGTTTGAGGTTGAATTGATCGTGTTGTTAGCACCTAGATGAAGTGTTAAATTAGGAGAGCTTTGCCAAGCGATGTTAAATTTGATAATGAAATCTGGAGTGAGGTCGAACGCTTGCCACATCATGGAAGTTGATGTTGCCTTGAGTGTTCTATTCTGAAGTTCCCAGCCCGTAGAAGTTTCGAAAATCTTAGGGCTTTGATTCAGGTCAAAGAGAGGGGTGCTGATAGAGTCTCCGAAGCTCAAGGTGTCAATTTTAGAACGGGGAATGGTGTACTCTTTTCCAAATTGACTGGCAAATCTGATACTATTAGGACTAATGCTAGTGACCTGCCCAGAGAGGTTGTCTCCGTTAGTAAAGGAGACAAGAGCTTCAGCTTTTTTAAATTTTGTTGGAGTGATATTAAGATCAATACGGTCTGTGGAGAGGGCGTTTATTTTTAAACCCTGCTCTGCAGCAATGTGCTCTAGCGTGATGGTATTATCCGTGCTGATTGACTGTATAGATCCTCGGATGATTTCACCGGTTTTGAGGGTGAGCTGGTCTTCAGCCAGACAAGTAGAAATGAGGCAAATAAATAGAAAAATTAATCTCACAGGAAAGGTAATTAAAATTTGTTAGACCAAGATTTGATAAGACTTGGGACTTCTTCAAAAATGATACCTCTAAGTTCTGTGATGGGGATCTGGACGTTCTCTGTGTAGTTGGTTTTAATATTGAGCTTTCCGCCTTCTGATGAAATAGGTTGTCCAGTGACCGAGGCCTGATTGAAGAACAGGAAAGAGCAGCTACGATCTATAAGGGGAATATCTTCGAGGTTTTCCGTAGAAAAATTAATCGTTTTTACATTTTCTTGAGGAGTCTTGAAATCTGCGTATGAGGTTTTCAGTGCAAATGTTGTAGGAGAAAGTATGGAAACCTCTGCAGCGATCCTATCCGTATGATTGGACATTAAGACGATATCTTTATGAGGGCTTTGCATGGATGCAGGGGAGTCGAATACACCGTGCCATTTTGTGATAAGTAGGTTAGAGACTCTAATATTTCCTTGGCTTCCACTGTGTGTGTAGAATCCGAGCTGAGAGCCCGTTGTTGGGAAAGACTTTTCGCTGATACTCCAATCGGAGGTATGCTTGTCATCAATAAATAGAGAGACTTGCCTACGTTTACGGCTGGCGCGAATTTCGACTTTATGTTGGGAAACGATCGGAGTGCTATACGTTCTAGGAATACTAGACTCTTGTCTCGTGCTGTATATAGAATTGTCTTCACTAACCCCACAGGCTGAAAGGCTGTTGAAATTGGAACCGATGGTGAGGGCTAGGCAGTTGCCGAAGGAATTAGCGACTCCCGATTTTCTTGAAGAGAAAGGGACGAAGTTATTATCTTTTTCACCTTCATCTTCTTTGGCATTTTCTGGCTTTTCAGCATTATCCTCGGGCTGGTCTGCTTCCTTTTTGTGGGTACTGACATCATTCTGCATATCGGCGAAAAAAGCGAGGTTGAGAGAAGGTTTACCCTGGTATGCGTAGTCAAATTTAATGACAAGATCATCTGGATGTTTTATCTTTGGGTTTATCAGCATGGATGTTCCAAATGAATTTGTATAGTAGGAAGCCCCATGGAGCTCCCATTTTTTAATCTTATTAGTTTGAGTGGAGCGGGGGTTAAAGAGGAAGGGTTTACTTTCCCAGCCAGAGTGCTTTCCGAATCCATTGATGATGAGTGCACTTCCATGTGGAGAGGGGTGATAGGAGCGGATAAACTTACGCGCTATATTTAGCTCTCCACTGTAGCTGGTTGTGAGTATCGCTTCGTCATCACTGAGGGAGCTTATAGTCCCTGGTAATAAATCTCCATTTGTGAGTTCAATATAAGAGGTGGTTGAAGCGCTATTAACAGGTTTACCTCCATTAATGCTAATTTGTGAGATTTCATCAGTAGGGAAGTTTTGTGCTCCATCAGCTTTATCCCTATTCCATTGGATTTTACCTTCTGAGTCAAAGCCTTGAAATTTACCATAAAGGTTGCCTCCATCTTTGAAGATGACGCTATCTTGGTTCACTGTCTGTTCAACTTGTGCGGAAGCAATAAAGCTAGAGCAAAGGAGAAGTGCTGAAAAAAAAGAAGAGGTGTGCATAGTATTATTTTTCGTAAATAGGAAGAAATCTATAATTGAGAGCTAGGGAGAGTAGGCTGCCTGCAGTGGAAAGGGCCTTCCCTTTAGTGCCGTTGAAGGAACCATCACTGTGCTGAAGGACTTTGAGGTAATCGATGTTTTTTTTATTCCACACTGACCAAGTTGTTTCATCTGCTTGGAAAAGAGCTTGGGACATATAGTATTCAAAGTAATAAGGGTAGCGTGAGTCCCGATGGTTGATGTTTTCTTTGAGGTAAGCTAGTGATTGCTTAAAGTGAGCAGTGTCTTTATTTCTTTGAAGTGCCTCACAGAGGACTCCTATAGCTGTAAGTGTGACACGGCCACCATTGGGGTTAGTGTATCCATATGCTCCATCTGTTTTATTTCTACATGTATCCATGTATTGTTTAGCTGTTTTGAATGCTGCATCTGGCACGGGGATGCCAGCATTCCTTGCGGCATATAGGGCAATGATTTGGCATCCGGCGACTGTGGAGTCTGCATCTTTAGCGACAGGGGAGTAGCGCCACGCACCTAGGGGGTTTCTTTTCTGAGAGGTGAGAATGAGATCCACTGCTTTTTGAAGTGCTGGTCCTATACGCTTGTCTTCAAGCATCCCGTATGCTTCTGCTAGAGCGAGAGTGGCAAATCCGTGGTTATACATATTTCCTCTAACATCGGAAATTTGTGCTGAACCAATATACCCATTCTTCTGCTGTTTAGAGATTAAGTAGTCTAAAGATTTTTTAATGTTTGTGGAATAAGGACCATGGTTAGGGTCGTCTCCATGGGCGAGAAAAGCGAGCAGGCAGAGTGCTACGGTTCCCGGGAAATTACCGAATCTATCGGAATCATTCCATGCACCAGTTTCATCTTGGCTTGAGCTGAGATATTTCAAGCCCTTCGTGTACATGATTTCGAGATCCCTTGGGATTGGATTCTTACGGCGCTGCCCCTGGGTAATTCCAAGCTGTGCGTGTAATGAATGTAAGCCTAAGCTAAAGATAAGTAAAATGGAGAGAATTCTCATATGCACGTATTACAGAATGTTATTTCTTTTGAGAGGTATTGTTATAGGCATCGATGATGTTCTGATACTCACTTGGGAGAGTGTCAGACTGTAATCCTGATTTTTTTTCTAAGGTGCGCTTCCTCTTTGCGGTGTTATTTCCTTCAAATGTTTCGCTGGCTGCATCTGTGGTGCCGCTACCGCCCTCACCTGGTTTTGAGCCTTCCCCCTCGCCTTGACCTTCTCCTTCGCCCTTACCCTGACCTTCCTGTTTACCTCCTTCTGAATCACCTTCCCCCATTGCTTCTTCTAATTCCTCTAACATGGAGTCCATTTCTCCATCAGAGGATTTGGCTTTTTCTTTTGCGGCCTCGAATATTTTTTCAATAATCTGATTTTCTGAAAAAATTGTATCAGTTCCCGTGTCAGATACATGGAGGTTATCCGTTACGCTGGCCATGAGCTCCTCGACGTTTTCGAAGAGGGTGATGACGTTTTCATTAGTTTGGGCTTCGATCAGCTCTTGGACATCAGCAGAGAGTTCGTCCTGAGTCCTTGAAAGGGTTTGGCTATTTTCTGCTCTCTGGGTGCTGTTGATAGGAGTAGTTTCTGTAGATTTCTTTTGGGTGTAAGATTGGAGACCTTCAGCATGTGCTGAGGAGAGAGAAAGAAGGGCGAGGTAAATGATGTGAATGCGTTTCATGAATTTAGCTCTGTGTTGGATTCTGGAGGTTTAACGTTCTTTTTTGCTGCTCTAAGGCGCGGGTTTTTTCTCGGATGTCCTGCTGTTTTTTCACCATACGAAGGACACGCATGAGGAAATCAAAATCATCATCGTTCAGGCTATTTTCAGCGCCACCACCGCCACCACCACCACCACCGCCTTGGTTTTTTTGCTGACCTAGAATTTTTGCCCAAGAATCAATGATTTTTGAGAGTTCATCCGCATGTGCCATAGAAAGATACCAGTGGGATGCTTCAAGGCGCTGAATGAGTTGGTCGACGAATGCATCTGCGGTGTAATTATCGTGTTTGGAGTCCTCTTGTGGAAAGATCGCACTCATGGCTTCGACGACTTCGAGGAGGCCTTCTTTCTGCGTGCGTGCTTGATACTCAGAGAGGTCTTCAATAATCCAACCTAGATCGACTTTGATTTGTTTCTGGAGGAGGTAAGATGAGTGAAGGCTTTCTTGCTGAGACGGAGTTGTGTTATCAAAAGCTTCATCGAAAATCATTAGGTCAACGTCTTTATCCGCGACTTTATCCGCTTCCTCCCTGATGAGTCTATTGACTCGCATTTGATCACGTGCTGCTTTTTTGAGGCGGTTTACAAAAGTGGCCTGCTCGCCTTTTTCTTTTGCATCCTTAGCATTGTTAGCTGCTTGTTGAAGAGCTTCACGAGCTTTCTCTTGCTGCTCCTGACCTTCGGTAGCTTTTTTCTTTGCGCTTGATTCGGAAGGAGATGGATTTGAGTCTTGAGAGGGTTCTTTAGAGCTATCATTGAGATCGTTCTCGGCCTTTTCAAAGTCGTCTTGAGCTTGCTGTTGAGCTTTGGAGGCCTCTTTGAGGTTTTGCTGCATCTCCATGAGTTCTTTGAGAGAGTTCTTCTCAAGGGTGCCGTCTTGAGCTGCTTCTTCAAAAATGTCTTTGGCATCTTGCTGGATCGCGTCGATATCTTCTTTGCTGCTCCCTGCTTGGTCTGCGAGCTCGCCGAGCTGGTCCTTTAGCTCTGCGATTTTTTGTTTTGCTTCTTCTCTTGTGGTAGAGTTTGGGGACTTGGAATTTTCGATGGCCTTGTTGAGCAGGTGATTGAGCTGCTCAGAGGTTGCGATGCTTTCATCTGTAGATTCGATGAGAGCTTCGGTGCGATTTTTTAATTCCTCTAATAGTGAATTATTATAAGCGATCATCATTTCCTGTGAGTAAAAATGGACGGTAATTTTACTTTGAGAAAGAGTGGGTTCGCGGCCGGGTAGTTGGTCTTTTACCCAGGCTTGAAAGACAACAGTTTGAGGCGTGGTGATCCCGTTTTTTTCTGGATCAAAGATAATTTGGCTATCGAATTGAAGATGCTTATCATCGTCGTGGGAGGGGTTATATTCGATTCTTTTTCCCTGTGCAGGGGTGAGATTTGTCGATTCAAAATAGGTTCCTTGCCATTGGAAGCCCATTGTTTTTATGCCAAAGTCATCATCTGCGTTAATGCTGAATTGGATGGGTGAGCTGAGGAGCTGGATGAACTCTGTTTCTTCAGCTTCGATGTAAGAGCTAGGCGGGGTATCACTGGAAGGTTCGATGGTGAAGACGGCAGGGCGTTTGCTATGGAGCTTGTGGCTGTCGGTCCATTCGAGAGGGAAGCGAAGGGTGTCAGAGCCAACAGTGAGTGGGCCTGTGATGAGTCGTTTTTCTGAGATTGTGATAGGGAGGAGGAGATCTGTGGGGAGATAGGTTTCATCTTCTCCTTCAACATCTTCTCCTTCACGAGCTAGGCGTGAGATGAGTCCGTGTGAGGCGCTGGAAAGTTCTCTATCAGCTTGAGAGGTGAGGGTGAGCTGGGAGCCTTCGAGGACTTGGATACTGCCGCCGGAGAGTTGGATTTCTGTGTTATAGTCTCTCTGGAGGTAGGTTGGCCAAGTGATCTGACCAATGGTGTTACGGAGGATGGGTCGTGGTGTGGGGATGACGTCTATCTCGGCAATAGCATCTCCGATTTGGACCGTGACGACGTCTTTGTGAGTTTTTCCTGAGAATGGGAAAGTGACAGTATCTCCTTCAAAGTCTTTTTTCTTCCAGCTTTCTTTCCCGTATCGGGCTTGCCCGTCTGCCTCTTCACGTGAGGTTTCTTTGAGGGAAACGGGGAGGGAGAATGCTTCATTGAGAGGGACGATGAGACCATCTTTAAATTTCTCGGCATCGATTTGAGTGAAGGTGAATCGTTCAGTTTCTGACCAAGGTGCGAGCCAGCGTTTAACGGAAGAGGTGATTCCGTCCTTTGGGAGGAGAAGGACTCCTAGGATAAGGAGAGAAATGGCGGCAGTGAGACTGAAAAACCATTTACTGAGCCAAGATTGTGGAAGGGCGTCTGAAAAGTTTTGTCTACCAGCTTCTCTGGTGACTGTGACCATGGCGGCTTCTCTGAGTTCTGGCGAGACATTGGCTTTTACCTGATCTTGACCTTCTAGCTCAATAACCCCTAGGATACGGTCTCCGAGGTGGGGAAATTTAGTGGAAATGAGGCGGGCAATCTGTTGTTCTTTCCGGTGCTTGAAGACCCATTTGTTAATCCATAGTGGGGCAAAGACGGTGAAGATCGAGACCCCTAAGAAGAGGTTGGCGATGCGGAGCCACATGGGCATTTCGAAGAGGCGCTCTATACCTAAGATTATTAAAAAGGAAAAGATAAGCCCAAAGAGACCTGCCAGTATGGCTTCGGTGACTTTGATCTTCCATAGTTTCTTTTTGAACTCTTCAATTTGTTTTCTGAGTCCTTCTGGAAGTGCTGTGGGCTGGTTATCTTTATTCATTCCTTGCTTCAGCTAAGCTGCTATTCTTTAGAATAATACGCCTTTTGGGTGAATTACTTTCGATCTAGGTAGTAAATTAGGTCGAATTTTTGTGAAAGCGAGGCAGAATCTGTATTTTGACTAAAAAAATGCAGATAAAGGAGGGTTACTGAAAAAGTAAAATGAGGAGAGAGGTGGCGAGTTTAAGGGGATAGTCTTAGCTCAGCTGCGTAGGCTCCATCTGTCTGGTGGGTCTGGGGGAGGATTTGAAGGTCTGAAACAAGCTGTAGCTTTGGATGTTTGGCGATGCAGGTTTTGATGAGGAGTTGGTTTTCTTCCGCATCAATAGAGCAGGTGGAATAGACGATTCTACCGCCTGGTTTGAGGCAAATGAGGGCGTTTTCGAGGATCTTTAATTGGATCGCTTGAAGTTCAGTGAAATCTTTCGGGCGTAGCCTCCAGCGAGCATCTATTCTACGTCTGAGCACGCCTGTGTTAGAGCAGGGGACATCGAGTAAGATTCCATCGAATTTTTGGTGGAAGCGTTCAGGCGGATAGTTAAGCCAGTCCCATTCTTCCACGGAGGCGTGGGTGACTCCTAAGCGGGCAAGATTTTCTTCGAGCCGTGGTAGTCTTTTGGGGTTCGAGTCTGTACAGGTGAGCTGTCCTGCGTTCTGCATGGCAGCGGCGATGTTTCCGCTTTTCCCCCCAGGGGCAGCGCAGGCATCGAGGATGGTCTCTCCTGGCAGCGGGGCTAAGAGCTCTACGGAGTGACTGGTGGCAGGGTCTTGGATATAAATGAGGCCGTCTTCGAGCCAGGCTTTTGGAGGTAGGCCTTCGGAGATGAAAAAGTCTGGGTAATGGGGAATGGAGGTGATGTGTTCTATTTCATCTAGTAGATGATGGACGTTATTTTTGAGAGGGTTGAGGCGAAAAATGGTTTGTGAAGGTTGTTGGTTCCACTCTAGGAGGGTACGGGTGTCTGCTTTCCCAAAAGCTTTTATCCAGCGGGTGGTGAGCCACTCAGGATGGGAAAATTGAATATCCGAGGGGAGTGCGGAGGTCTCTTTTTCTAGGGATTCGGCCTCTCGGAGTGATTTCCTGAGGATGGCGTTTACTAGGCCGCGAGTAGATTTTTGGCTGGCATTGACGGTTTCATTGACAGCGGCATGCTGGGGAATACCGAGGATGTGGAGCTGGCAAAGCCCAATTCTGAGAGTGTTTCGTGTGGTGGCGTCCAGCTTACCTTCTCTGAGCTGTTGGATCCAGAAGTCGATTTTTCTGAGGTGTCGGATGGTGTCGACTAAGATTGCGTGGAGCAGGTTTCTATCTGCTGGGCTGAGCTGGTGCTGCTGAGAGGCGTGCTGGATGAGTG
The DNA here is from genome assembly GCA_023301335.1 of Akkermansiaceae bacterium. Lineage (GTDB taxonomy): Bacteria > Verrucomicrobiota > Verrucomicrobiia > Verrucomicrobiales > Akkermansiaceae > Rubritalea. The sequence goes on along the minus strand of JALZVA010000200.1, from coordinate 2,172 downwards.
ATTCGGCATAGACGTGCCCTTTTTCCCACTTGTTTAGTGAGAGGATGGCAAGGGAGCGAATGGATGGCGGTTTTCTCATGTTATTTAAAGGGTAGAGAGTGTGCCTTCGATCACTCCAAGGCGATCAATGGCGCCGAGGTCTCTCCAGAGCATATTCCCATCGGCCTTACCCTTGAGTAGCTGCTGGTATGCCTGAAGAGTGAGGAGGGTAGTGGCATTATCTTCAGTGGTGAAGTCACAGCGGAAGCGGCGCGCTCCAGCCTGGTGTAAATCTTGGTAAAAGCGCGCTCCTGTTTGAGCTCTTCCGTTGAAGAGGGTGTTTCGGCAGCCGACGTCAGCCATGAGGGTATGAAGCTGGCCAACACGGTCTCTTAGCTGCACTTTGTGTTTTTCACAGGGGCGGCCACAGTCTCGGTAGTCTTTCCCGTCGGAGAGGAAGGTGCAGAAGACACAGTGCTCCATATGGAACATTGGCATATGCTGGTGCAGGGTGATCTCATACCACTGCGGTGGAGAAGCTTGTAAGAGGTCGACAACTTGGTTGATATTCAAGTCGTAGGAAATAGTGAGACGGTGTAAATCAGCTTCCGTTTTTAGGAGCTCTGCGGTCAAAGGGTTAGAACAGTTGAGGGAGAAATCACCGGTGCGGATGAGATCGGTTTGTTTGAAAAATTCAATGGCTCCTAAGTTACGAATGAGCACGCCATCTGGAGCGCATTTTTCGATGAAGGTAAAGTAGCCAGTTTCTTTAGGCTTCTGGATGCGTGGGGTAGCTAGGTGAATGCTCGCGTCATCACCGTATTCGCGCACAATTTCTACCGCTCTCTTGTAAGTCCTGATGTCTTCGAAGTCGGCATAAATGTGGAGCACCTCTGCTTCAAGGGCTGCTTGGATTTGATGCGGATGACGGCAGAGGGCGGTGAGTTGCGCATCGCTATCACTTGGGGATGTGTCAGGGAGGAGGTCTGCGAGAGAGCCTGATGCAGGTGGCGTGGTGACGGTTACTTTTTCCTGTTGCTTATCGAGGTGCTCGACCAATGCTCTGCGTAATCGATTAAGACTGGAGAGGGGGAGGATGAGCTGGTCATCAAGGGTGCTCTCCAGTGTCTCTAAGGTGTAGTTAGTATTCCCAAGTTTACCGATTTTTTCCAAGAGAATTTCCCTGGTGAGAGGGCGGGTTTCGGCAGCGGCGAGGAGTTCTTCCGACTGCACTTCGAGAGAGTTACAGCTCAGGGTTAGGGGCTGCCCAAGAGCGCCCGAGACACGAATGGTGAGAGGTGTTTTGGTGGGTTCGAGTTTTGCATTTTTCCACAGTGCTTTGACTTCAGCATTGAGCTTTGGATCATCGGTTTTCCAGATTTTATTCCCAGGGAAGACGCGGCTCCAATCGATGTTTGAGTGCTTACGGTGGAAGAGGATTTTTTCTCCTTCTATTTTCCAAACGCGTGCTCCTTGCTCTTCGTTTCTGTCCTCGCCCGCATCGAAGACAATCCCGTCTCCTGGTGCGAGTGGGATACCTTCTTTCTCATGGAGGATGATCCATCCATTCCCGCAGGTGTAGATATCTCCACAGTATTGCCCTCGTTTTTTTCCAAATTTTCCGTGCGTGAGTGTAGGGTGATCAGTCCCTTCTAACCAGCCGGTACTGAGCCCACGTGAGAAGGTCATCTCTAGGGCATAGCGGTCTCTTTCTGTGATGGTACTCTCACGTTCTTGTAAAGTGTCATCGATGGCTTTGCGGTAAACACGTGTGACTGCGGCAACGTACTCTGGAGACTTGAGGCGACCTTCTATCTTGAAAGAAACCACGCCATTTTTTATCAAATCTGGGATCAGATCGACAGCGGCAAGATCTTGTGGGCTAAGCAGGTAGCGCACCTCTCCCATGGGCTTTGTCTCACCATCTACGACAAGCTCGTAAGGCATGCGGCAGGCTTGAGCACACTCGCCTCGGTTCGCAGAGCGCTGACCGAGGGACTCAGAGGTGAGGCATTGGCCAGAATAGGCAACGCAGAGTGCCCCGTGGATGAAGACTTCGAGAGGGACACAGTGGTGTGGATCAAACTTGTTAATCTCCTCAATCGAGAGCTCTCTGGCTAATACCGCCCGCTCAAGAGTGAAAAGCGAGTCAACAAATGCTAAGCCCTCTGGGGAAGTGATCGTCATCTGGGT
>JALZVA010000199.1 GCA_023301335.1 Akkermansiaceae bacterium | reverse complement strand
GCTGCGTCAAGCTTAGCTGCACAGGACTGCTCACAAAGCCAGATGACATTTCGCCCTGAAAACTGCTTCTCTAGTTGTAAGAGTTCTTGAAAACCTAGTTTGTTGGGAAGCAGAAGGAACCCTTCTGCTGGGATGCGCTCTATATGCAGAAGTTTTGCAGATTGACTCATAGGCAAAGTGTTAGCATGAATCGCCTAACTGTGCCAATTAGATATATCGATAAAAGCTTAAGTTTTATCGATGTTTTTACTAACGGCATCTAGAATACCATTGGTAAAGCGGGCGGATTCATTGGAACCAAATTTTTTCACAATCTCGATCGCTTCATTGATAGCCACGGGAGTAGGCACATCATCGAGGAATAAGATCTCGTAGGTGGCGAGGCGAATGGTCGCACGATCCACTGGGTCAATACGCTCTGGGCGGTAATGATCCACCACCTTAGCAATAGCGGCATCGATTTGTTCCTTTTTCTGAAGTACTCCAGTGACGAACTTATCAACTGAGTCACGGTAGTCGGTGATTTTACTCACAGTATCTCGTAGGTGGGAGATGTCAGTTTGTTCTGGATAGGACTCCGGAGCTTCGATCATTAAAATTCTATTGCCTACACGATCAAGCGCATTGAGCTGGGCGGAGACAGGCTCTAGTTGGTTTTTTAGTTGTGGGAAATCTTCAAGCTTCTGGAACCAATCTTTACGGAAGGCCAAAAGAACGTGGTTTGTGGTATACACTTCATCTAAAGCCACCTCTAGCTCTTCTAAGGAACTCTCTAGCTCGGAATGGAGCAGGCGCTCGACTGAAGCGCAGAGCGCTTCCCAGCCACCTTCTTGTTTGAGGATTTTATTGAGAACTGTGGAGAGAGGTTCAGCCTTTTCAAAAGTTTTGATCGTAGCGAGGGCTTCTGGTGCACGCTCTTCGAGTTTTAGATAGCGTGCGGATCTCCCTTGATTGAGGTGGAGGAGTGCCTTGGCTGAGGATTTTCTGAGTTTTTTCTCATCGGATTCTAGCACGATATTCCAGAATGTTTTGTAGAGAACTTCTTTTTCGGAAGTATCCTCAATGTCAGCACAGTATAAAAACTGAACTGCTGCTTCTCGTATTTCTCTGCGGCTAGCCATGATGAATGTAGTAAAGATCAGAATGGAGCTTTCTTTTCCCGTGTGGATTTTTCGGATGCCTCCATAGCTTTGAGCATGGTGTGCACGGCTCGCGCCGCTTCGTGACCCCGATTAAGATCGCTTCCAATACAGCGGGCATAAGCCTGATCGTTATTATTTACCAGTAAAACTTCATGAATCACGGGTTTAACATGCCGAACCGCAATTTCTTGTAGCGCATTAGTGATCGATGCTGCAATCAGATCCCCATGCATGGTCTCCCCACGAATGATCAAACCAAGTGCAATAACTGCTTTAGGCTCCTGTGTTTTAAGAACTCGCTCGACCACCATAGGGATTTCAAAACTGCCTGCTGTCTCCATGATCGTGATAGCCACATCAGGTAGGATATTTTTTAATTCCTCGATACAGCTATCTAGTAGGCTCTGGGTAAATTCCTCATTATACTTGGATCGGACGATAGTAATGGCTGATTTGGAGTCAAAACTACGGGGCCTGGTAGGTAGCAGGGTGGACATGAATGATGGTTTATCCTTATAGAAGTAGGATGAAAAGGTAAATCAATCGAGGATCGGCGGAAGGTGTAGAAAATCGAGCTCAATAAGCTCAATATCGATTAAAGTAATAAAGGATGCAGTAATATCAATTTGAACCTGTGGGGATTCCTGATAATTTCCCGACATGAGCCTATCTGATGAACCTTCAGAAAGAGAACCTGATTTCGAACCAACAAAGCGAGATTGGCGTTCTTTCTATAGCCTTCTTTTGATGCAGACGCAGAACGCTTTCAACGATAAGGCGGTGCAGTTTCTTCTCGTCTGCACAGCAGGTGCCCTAGTCCAGTTGGGAATAGAGGAAGGTGGTTTAACTGAGCAGATACCCTATTTACTGGGAGGCATCATCGTCACTCCTTTCATCCTGTTTTCCCCTCTAGCGGGCTGGATTGGGGATCGCTTCCCGAAAAGTACCATTATTAAATTCTCTGCCTTCTTTCAGGGCTTCGTGTTCCTACTCTTGATGGGGGCGATGTATTTGAAGAGTGTGGAACTACTGGTTGGATGCTTTTTCTTATTAGCTATTCAGTCAGCGATCTTGAGCCCCTCGAAGCTAGGGATCATTAAAGAGTTAGTAGGAAAAAGGAAGTTAGGCTTTGCCAGTGGGATGTTAGAGATGTTCACGATTCTAGGGATACTAGGAGGCACGATCATCATGAGCCATTGGTATGGAGCACGACTAGGGAGCGGAATGGATCCGTGGGAGGCATTAAGATTCCCGATGTATGTCCTGCTTACCTGCACTCCGGTAGCGATTCTCGGTGCATTGATGATTCAAAAAACCGAGGCAAAGCGGAGCACTTCATTTCGACCCTCGCTTCTGATAGAGCATTTCCAGCAGGTTGGTAGCTTGTTGAAGCGACGTGAACTTCGCCTGTCCGCCTTAGGTATCACGTACTTTTGGATCTTTGGTGGCTTTCTACAACTCCTCTCCATTCAGGTAGCAAAGGAACAAAGTGGAGGCAGCTCCGCAGGAGTAGGCCCAGACATTGCGAACATGATGCTCGTTGCAGGAGTGGGGATAGCACTAGGAAGCGTGGTCGCATCGGTGATCAGTAAGAGAAGGATAGAGTTAGGGCTCGTGCCTGTCGGTGGGCTCATCATGGTGGTGAGCTGCTTCG
>JALZVA010000198.1 GCA_023301335.1 Akkermansiaceae bacterium | reverse complement strand
ATGAGGATATTTTTCATTGGCAATCCTTCTGCATGCTCAAGAAAGTCGGGTGCCCAATCTACATGCCAACCGCAGTTTGCGGAGCGGAGCGGGTTCACGTTGATATCGAGAGAGCGGAAGAGTTCTACCCAAGCTCCGTTAGACCCTGTTTGTGGCCACGAGCCACCACCGAGGGCAAGAACGAGCGCGTCACAAGTTTGCTGTGTTGTGCCTGTGGGAGTTGTGAATGTGAGGTTGATACTGCCAGGGCTGTAGTCAATGTGAGTGAGGCTATGGTTGACGTGGACTTGAGCACCGTGCTGTTTGATGGCTTGTATCCAGCGGCGTAGTAGGGGAGCCGCTTTCATTTGCTCGGGGAAAACTTTATTCCCAGAGGAGACAAAGGTGTTGATGCCGAGGCTTTGTGCCCAGTCGCGCGTGGATTGAGGACTAAATTGGGTGAGAATGTGCCTCCAGGTAGAGCTTGGGACGGAGCTGTTAGAATAGCGTTTGAGGAAGGATTCGGAGTCCTCATCGTTGGTGAGGTTGAGACCAGATTTCCCAGCCACAAGAAACTTTCTTCCAACTGAGCGTTTTGCTTCGAAGAGGCTTACTTGATACTTTTTAGTCGCAAGAATTTCCGCAGCTTTGAGTCCTGCTGGGCCTCCACCAATAATGGCAATGTGCTTGGCCGCGCTCATTTTCCCGCATTCGGAAAGGTTCCAGAAATAAGCTGGATGTGACGGCTGCCTGTAGAGGTGAGTTTGGCGGTTTGGCTATTCCCTGAAACGAGCTTGCGCGTGCGGTGCTTTTGATCGAGGTTGAGAGGTTTGGCAAAGCTGACGATTGGCGAGCTGACTTTTTTCTGGGAAGGTTCAACGGCGAGGGGGAAGGCTCCGCTAGAGAAACTGATCTCCCAAGAAGGTGAGAGAGTTTCATGATCTCCTTTTTTTATCCAAGGATAGGTTTTACAGATGGCAAGCGGGGAGTCTCTAGGGATAGTGACTTTGTATTGAACAGGGGTATTTTTGAGAAACTGAGGGATGGTGAGGTAGGGGTTGGTATTGTTACTCACTAAGAGAGCTGCGATGTCCAAACCACAGAGGTTGATGCCATTATATTTTCCGTGCACACTCCCACTAGAGCCGTAGTGATGGTGGTGCCAATGAGAAAAATTGGGGTGCACCATGATGCCGAGTTCGAGGTGTAGGTGTGCTCTTTTTAGGTCAATCCCCACTCCTGTGTAACCTAGTTTTGCTAATGGACTTTCGGCTTTTACTTTCTGCCCGACCTTGCAGTTGATACTAGCAAGGTGAGCGTAGAGGCTGAAAAATGGACCGTATCCCCAGTCGTGACGGACGACTACGTATTTCCCATAACTGCTAGCTCTGGCATCAGCATTCGTGTAAACCACGCTGCCTTCGGCGATGCTGTGGACGATGTCGAGAGGACGTTGTGCGTTGTCGCGTTTGACTGGTGCGATGTCGATCCCCTCATGAAATTTAGTTGGGACTAAGCCATCTGGTGTCTTTTGGAGGGTTCTCCAATAGCCAAATTTTCCGCCACTCCAAGGGCGGGAAGCGACTCCATCGGTGACACGGTTCACCCCCATATAGAAGGTTTCCGGAGAGCCGTCTATCAGACCGGTATTGATAGTAGGGAGTTTTAAGCGTAGAGGCTGAACTTTATCCTGGGCAAGGGAAGTGTGGAGAAATCCCGTGAGTAAGCTGACAAATAGAAAGAACTTCATAGAGAAGAGGTTTTAGCGTTTGGCTGCTTTGATCTCTTCTTTACGGCGTTGCTTCCATTCTTTTTTGTCTTCGCCGATTCGTGGGACGAGCTTATCTGCCCTGTGAACATCACTAGGTTGTAGTCCTCGCCAGACGCAAATGACACCGTCATCGACTCTTTTATCGATTCTTAACATATCGAGAGATTTATTATTCATGAAGACGATAAGGTACTTTCCGTGGTTGCGTGTGTCTGCAGTGATCGTTCTGAGGTGGTCGCTGGCTCTTGTATTGAGCTGGAATACCATTCCGTATTCATGCTCACTATGTGGAGAAGGAAACGGGCGGTGTCCGACGATTTGATCAGTTTTAAATTCAGCACCTTTTTTGAAATGTAATTTGCCCGCAGAGGTCTGCCATGGGAAGGAGAACTTTCCTCCATCTTCAGTAGAGGACTGGAGGAAAAAGTTGATGATGACTGGCTGAGCTTGCTTTCCCTTGGCAAGGGCGAATCCAGAAAAAAGCAAGGGAAGTAAAGCAACGAAGAAAAGCAGTTTCATAAAATTGATAATGAGAGAATGTGAGACGAAGTGAAGGAAAAAAATGAAAGGGGGAGGTGAATTTACAAAAGAACACCCGAAGCATGGCTAACGGGTGTTCTCTAAAGATAGCTCTCTGAGCACAGGGTTGTATTTGATGGGTTTTTAGGCTCTGCCTAAGTAAGACCCATCTTCGGTGTTAACCTTGATAGTTTCCCCTTGTTTTACGAAGAGTGGTACCTGCACTGTGATACCGGTTTCGAGGACGGCTGGCTTGGTAGGGTTGTTTGCGGTGTCACCTTTGATCCCTTCAGAGGATTCTGTAATTTCGAGTTCTACTGTAGGAGGTAGGCTGATGGAGACAGCTTCTCCTTCGATGAAAAGGACTTCGATTCCCTGACCTTCTTTCATGTAGTCTTTTACATCTCCTACAAAGTCAGCAGAGAATGCGACGGTTTCGTAGGTGGTGAGATCCATGAAGTTATAACCACTGGAGTCGAGGTAGGAAAATTCAAGTTGTTGGCGGTCTGTATCGACCACTTCTACTTTATCAGAGGAGGCAAAGCGGATTGTTTTGGTCTTCCCCGTTTGCGTGGAGCGGATAGTGGCGGCGACAAGGGCGTTCCCCTTACCTGGTGTACGGTGCTCAAGACCTAGTACGATACCAGTTTCTCCTTCATACTTAATACACTGACCTCTTTTTACGTTTGTAGCGACTACGGATGGCATAATTTTTTGATAATTAAATGATCTGATTCAGTGGGTAAAGAGTTGCTGGGGATTGGTCAAATAAAGAATTAACGAATGGGTGAATATGGGATTGCTCTTTATGGATTTGTCACCCATAAGGCCACTGATGTTTGAAGTGCTGGTAAAAGATTCGCAAACCCAAGCTCGGAGGGGGAAACTCACGACTGCGCATGGAGTCGTGCAGACACCAATCTTCATGCCTGTGGGAACACAAGGGTCGGTAAAGACGCTCCATCCAGATGATTTGGAGAACTTGGGAGCTCAGATTATTTTAGGAAATACCTATCATTTAAATATCCGTCCCGGGATGGACGTGATGGGACAGCTCGGTGGCTTACACCGTTTCAGTAGTTGGGATAAGCCTATTTTGACCGATTCTGGAGGATTTCAGGTATGGTCACTTTCTAAGCTCAATAAGATCACCGAAGAGGGGGTGGAGTTTGCCAGTCATTTAGACGGGGCTCGGATGATGCTTTCTCCGGAAATTAGTATGCAGATTCAGGCGACACTTGGCTCTGACATCGCCATGTTATTTGATGAATGTCCACCGTATCCTTGTGAGAAGGATTACGCTGCCAATTCTCTGGCACTCACCACGCGATGGGGGAAGCGCTGTAAGGACTGGGTAGAAAAACATAAACCACGGAGTGGGGACGGAAGGCAAATGCACTTCGGAATTGTCCAAGGGAGTAGCTATGCTGATCTACGCGAGCAATCTGCTAAAGAGTTGGTAGATTTAGACCTCGATGGCTATGCCATTGGAGGGATCTCTGTAGGTGAACCGGAGTTTGAAATGATGCGGGCAATCGAGAATGCCTGTCCGTTTTTACCTGTTGAAAAACCGCGTTATGCAATGGGCTTAGGGACCCCGCCACAGATGTTGGAGATGATTGCCCGTGGCGTGGATATGTTTGATTGTGTGATGCCGACTCGTGTCGCAAGACATGGCGTAGCCTTCACTGAGGAAGGGCCGATTCATATTAAAAATAAAAAATACGAGCTAGATGAAAGCCCGCTTACGGCTGGGACGCATCCTCACGTAGCGAGATTTTCGAGAGCGTATATCCGCCATTTATGGAGAGCTAAAGAAGTGTTGGCACTCAGACTGCTGTCCTTCCATAACTTGCACTTTTACCTGAACTTAATGGAACAGGCGAGGGAGGCGATCGAACGGGGCGATTTTCTCGATTTTAAAGATAGATTTATTCAACGGTATACAGTTAACAACACAGAAGAAAAATGAAAACACTAGCACTAATCCAAGTTTTAGCTCAAGACAGTTCAGGAAACTCAGGCGGAGGGTGGCAGCCGTTAATTTTAATTGGCCTCATGTTTGTGGTCATGTGGGTCGTGATGATCCGCCCGCAGCAAAAGCGCCAGAAGGAACAGCAGAAAAAAATTGAGGCATTAAAGAAAAACGACAAAGTTGTCACGATCGGTGGTCTCCACGGTGTTGTGAATCATGTAGGGAAGCAGACGCTTTCGTTACGTGTTGCAGATGGCCAGTTTTTGACTTTCGACAAGAAGGCTATTGCGACTGTATTGACTGAAAAATCAGAAAAATTAGAGGAGTCTGAGAAATCAGAGGATGAGGTAGAGTCTGATTCAGAGTCAAAGTAGAAATTTAAAGAACAAAAAACCGCGTGGAGACACGCGGTTTTTTGTTTTTTAAGATTCTATTTACTTAAAGGTAGCTGAGAATTTCTGGCAATCTTGCTCAGAATATTCCTCCAATTTAGCAGCCTTACAAATAGCTTCCTCGGTGACGAACTCACAAGAGTAAACGTAGTCGAGCACTAGAATTTTAGAGGCTTTGGCCCCCGCACGGACAAAGGATTCGTTGAAATAGCCAGTCATCATGACGGGGAGAGGCTTCCCATCCTTGAGCTTTTCGAGCATTTTAGCTTCGAGCTTTTTGTTCCCAAATTTATTATAGAAGGTGTGAGATTCCTTAAACGTAGTGAATGCCACCCGTGAATGAGATCCCGCTTTGATGACTCTGATGGTTCCTGCGATTAGGTTTCTCCCCTTTTTGATTTGAGAGTGTTGGAAGCATGTGCTTTTAGGCTTTTCTGCTTCAGCTAAGACGCCGTCAGTATTTCTGATTTCCAGTTCACGGGCACGCTCTTGTTTTCTTTTAGCTAGAGCCTTCGAGAAATCATTTGGATTCCCTAATTTGAGTTCTGTCCCTCCTAACCTAGGGATGATTTTAGCTTCATTTACTGAGGGTGGCTTTACTTTTGGATTCACTCTACCAGTGGAAGGGGAAAGGTCAGCAAAAGCCTGAGAGAGGCAGGAGCCTGCGAGAATGAGTTGATAGAATGTCTTCATATAGGAACTATTGACTAAATAGAGGATAATTGTGACATTTAAATTGTATTTTTTATGAGTTTGACATTTTTGTGCTTCAAGGTGAACTCGAACGCATGACAAATGTTGTTAAAATCCCCCTCTCGCTTGTATCACTTTCGGGATTCCTTGTACTTTGTTCCTGTGCAAGTAAGCCAGAGCCTATAGTGCCTAAAAAAACTCCAGTGGTTGTGAAGCAAGTTTCTACGACTGCTGCAGCGGCCAAGAAAGTCCTCAATCATCCGAAAATTGACCTTTACCGTAAGCAGGTGAGTGGGGTAGTGGATAAGGCAAGCTCCTATCATAATATAGCATCCACAGCTGCTGGATATAGTGCTAGACGTTCTACTTACGGCACGGCTCCAGGTGGCTACACGAAGTTAGACAAGAAAATGCTAGAAACGATGCTGTATTTAGCGAATGTGAAAGGCTACAACTTTAATGTTACTTCCATTGCTGGCGGGTCTCATAGTAGGACTTCACGGCATTATGTAGGTACCGCATTTGATGTGAGTAGAATTAATGGAAGGCGTGTGAACTCTTCAAACCCCTATTATCGAACTTTTATGAGCATCTGTAGAGCTAGGGGTGCTACGGAAGTCTTAGGACCTGGGGATCGTGGGCATTCTTCACATGTTCACATTGCATGGCCTAGATAGAGGGATCACTCCATAGTTGATTTTTTGAGGCGCTACATGTTTACCATGTGGTGCTTTTTTGTGATTTCTGATGCGAAGAGAGAGAAGGGTAAAAAAAACTGGGAGCTGGTAAAAAAACCAACTCCCAGTCGAACAACAACGCATATATCCTGCCATATGCTGGCATCAGGTAATATGATAAATTCCTGTAAAAGAACCCATCACATTTATAGACAAGATGTGTAACTATTTAGTCACATCTCCTCTTATTTGTTAAAAAATGCTAGAGTCTGTAATCTGCTCCGTAGCTAAGGAAAAACAAAAGGATGCTAGCACCGCTTAGTGGTGGGCATACTGAAGTGAGCGGCCTGTATCTTGATGCTGGATCTTGATCCAATGGCTACCAGGGGGGATAAGCTCAGGGAAGCGATCCGCCCATTCGATGATGAGAATAGCCTCGCGTTCGAGGTAGTCTTCCCAGCCGATTTGAAGGAGTTCTTCAGGCTTATCCAATCGGTAAAAATCAGTATGGATAAGTGGGGTATCTGAATACTCGTGAATGAGATTAAAGGTGGGACTAGTGACTGCACCTGTATAGGAAAAATGCTTAGCGACTCCCTGAGTGAGATGGGTTTTCCCAGCTCCAAGATCCCCTATAAGGGCTAGAATATCTCCTTTTTTTAATAAAGCTCCGATGCGCGCCCCCAAAGAGAGCATGGCTTCTGGAGAGTCAATGTGGCATGGAAAGAGGTCCTTTATGTTTTCCATGATCGATTACAGGGCTAGGGTTTATGCCGATCAAGGGCATCAATATACTGGGTGACAGCATCTTTGGTTTGTTGTGCCAGATTAGCTCTGACAGTGGCAAAGGGAGGGACGAACCATGGGTAGGAGCCGAGCACATCAGAGATCACTGCTATTTCTCCATCGCAAGTAGCGTCCCCGCAGCCGATACCTATAGTGGGGATCTCTAAGGTTTCAGTGATTTGCTTTGCCACTTCTGGGATGATGCTTTCTAGGACGATGGCAAAGACACCTGCTTTTTGTAAGGCTAGAGCATCTTCAATGAGAGCTTCCACTTCCTGTGTGCTCTTCCCTTTTTTTGAGTATCCACCTTCAAGTTTGACCCTTTGGGGAAGCATTCCAAGGTGACCAAAGACTGGAATACTGGCACTTACGATGGCTTTGACCTCTTCGGTTTGTTTTACTCCACCTTCTAATTTTACGGCATCGGCTCCAGCTTTGCGTAATAGGCGTGCATTATGGACGGCCATATCTGGAGTTTCGTAAGAATAAATAGGAAGGTCTCCGACCAACAGTGCGTTTTCCACTCCTCTGTGGACGGCTGCAGTGTGGTGGAGCATGTGCTCCATCGTCACGTGCGTAGTGTCAGGGAAACCAAGCACAACCATGCCTAGGGAATCTCCTACGAGAATGAGGTCAGTGCCAGTTTCATCGAGTAGCCTTCCTGTGGCATAGTCGTAGGCTGTTAGACAGCTGATAGGATCTTTTCCGGCAGATACTTTTCGCGTGCGGATAGCGTTGGATTTTTTGAGTGCAGATTCCATAAATTACCAGCTAGCTTGGAGTTTTTCTAGAGGAAGTTGTTCGTTACCTAACTGTTCCAGTAATTCTCGAATAGTCAAGGTCTGGTTTGGCAGGACACGTTCTGGACAGATCTCAGTTAGAGGTTCTAGGACAAAACGACGTTGGTGCAGGCGTGGGTGTGGGATCTGGAGGTCTGGGCTGCTGTGGATGAGTTCATCGAAATAGAGAATGTCAATGTCTAGGCAGCGTGCTTCATTATGGATGCGCTTTTGCAGCCTCCCTAACAGGGTTTCGATTGCTTGTGTCTCTAAAAGGAGTGCCTCTGGGGTGTCACTATAATGGATCTCTAATACAGTGTTATAAAAATCTGGAGAGCCTTCTGGGCAGTGAACCGGTGAGGTACGGTAAATAGGGGCAAAAATGATGTCTGTATGAGGCGTGATCAGTGCACGGAGAGCATCTCTGGCAGACTGAAGGAGAGGGAGCTTTTCTCCGAGGTTTGATCCTAATGCTATGCCAACGGTAGCCATCTGAATGAGAGAGGCCCTAGGTTAAACCAAGGACGTCTTGCATGTCGTAGAGACCTGCAGGCTTATCCTGGACCCATACTGCGGCACGTACAGCGCCTGAGGCAAAAGTCATTCTACTGGATGCCTTATGAGTCAGTTCAACGCGTTCTCCGTCAGCGGCAAACATCACAGTGTGATCCCCCACAACATCTCCACCACGTAAGGTGTGCATGCCGATTTCTTTTGAAGGACGGGGTCCGATATTCCCCACGCGACCGTGGGCTACATCTTCTGCATAGTTTGTGTCAGTTTCTTCATTAAGAATCTCTAACAAGCGCCTCGCTGTCCCTGATGGTGCATCGATTTTATGTCGATGGTGCATTTCCGTGACTTCGATATCACAGCGTTCGTTACCAAGGATTTGTGTGGCTTTACGAGTGAGCCAGAAAAGGGTGTTTACCCCGATAGAGTAGTTGGGAGCAAATACGATAGGAATGATTTTTGCTGCGTCCTCGATCGCTGCGCGTTCCTCATCGGTGTGCCCAGTGGTGCCGATGACGAGAGGGGTCTTAGATGCAAGTGCCGCTTCTAGAACCTCTTTAGTAAAAAAATGGACGGTGAAATCGATCACGGCGTCCGCCTGAGAGAATGCACCGGGGAGATCCTCACCTTGGTCATGGGTGGCTCCCAGTGTGGTGCTAGGGTCGAGCTCAGTGGCTGCGATAAGAGCTTGGCCCATACGGCCAGAGCTTCCTGTAATAAGCAGTTTAGTCATGTCAAAAAAAGTGAATGTTAGATGAGTCCGTATTTGAGTAGGCTAGTACGGAGGGTGTCGATTTTATCATTAGGCAGAGGGACGAGAGGGAGGCGGATCTCCTCACTAGTCAGGCTCATGAGAGCTGTAGCCATCTTGATAGGGATAGGGTTCACATCGATTCCCATGAGAGTATTCATGAGGTCTTCATACTGATCGTGGAGCGCTTGAGCTTTTTCAACTTCTCCCGCATTCATGTGGCGGACGAGATCTGAGATAGCTTGTGGAATGATATTCGAGGCGACCGAGACAAGGCCTACGGCACCGCGTTTCATAAATTCGATAGTGAGAGGGTCGTCACCAGAGAGGATCTGAAAGTCTTCAGGAAGTGCAGCTTTGAGAAGATCAACTCGGTCTGGATCACCTCCAGCTTCTTTGATAGCTACGATATTCAAGAAGTCTGCTGCTAGGCGTCCAGCGGTTTCAGGTGCGATGGAGACAACGGAGCGGCCTGGCACTGAATAAAGCATGATCGGGAGATCTGTGCTCTCGGCGATAGCTCGAAAATGCTGGTAGAGCCCTTCTTGAGGAGGCTTGTTGTAGTAAGGAGTGACTTGGAGAGATCCATCAACACCGAGTTTTTCAGCTTCTTCGGTAAGGTAGATAGCTTCTGAGGTAGAATTAGCACCGGTACCAGCGATGACCTTGATGCGCTTATCTACGGCTTCGACAGCGAAGCGAATGACCTCTAAGTGCTCATCTTCGTCCAGTGTAGGAGATTCGCCTGTGGTGCCCACGGGGACGATCCCTTGGACGCCTCCGGCAATCTGCATTTCAATGAGTTCTTTGAATGCATCTTGATCGAATTTTCCCTCGCTAAATGGAGTGACGATTGCGGTGAACGTTCCTTCAAACATAGAGCAAATGTTTAGATTAAGAAATCCTAGATGCAAGGCTGAATGTGAGGATATGCGTGTTTTCCTAGAGGAAAGCTAGATGGCGTAGAGGTGTGAGGGGATGGGTGTGTGTAAGGCTGAAGGTTTTAGATGTGGTTTTCGTCCTCTTCTGGAACAGGAGGGATGAGGTCTTCACGCATGAGTAGACGCTCGATGCTGAGGTCAGGGAGGAGGTCATCCTCAGTCTGCATGATGGTGATGGCGTAGGGGGTGATCCGATCTAGTTCAGCAATGGCAAAATGCACCATGCTGGTCACGATCTGAGGGTCATATTTTTCACGATCAAAGATATTGGTGATACGAAACATGAGCTGCTCGCGATCCATGTCATACTCGATAGCTCCAAGGGTGAGCTGCTTGTTTGCCCGCTGGGTGAGTTCTAGGAGGGAAAAAAGATGCTCGTCAGATGCGGAAGGAAGTGGTGTTTCCGAAACAATAGAGAGGGCATTTAGAGGGGGGAATGCCTGAGCGTGCATTTGGAGATGGGTGTGGTGGGCCTCGAAAGCTGTGCGGAGGACGTCTCGACCCTCTAGGAGTTCGCAATCCCAACCATTCTGGCCAAAGATGTCGCGGACGGAAAGAATTTGAAGGGATGCTGGTTTAGCCATACCTAGTGCGGTAATAGATGCCTCTTAGGAACTCAAGCGCTTATTTAAATTTTACCACCAGTGGACGGTGATCAGAAGCTTTTGGAAAAGCCGTAGTGTCAAAAATATAGCAGTGTTCTAGGAGAATAGATTTATGCATTTGCCTGTTGGCTAACACAAAATCGAAGCGCGAGTAAACATCCTGCCATTTCCAGTGGTATGTCCAGTTGAGTCCGTGCTTATCCTTTAGCTCGACAGGCTTGCAGTAGGCCTTTGACTGGGAGCTTCCAATCGCTGTTTTAAGGCAGGTGGAGCGGGTGGTGTCGTTAAAATCACCATATACCAAGACTCGATCATGTGTGCTGTCAGGTTGATGATGGATGTGTGTGAGATGTTTCCGCAGTATCAGAGCTTCGTTACGCCTCATGTTCTCTTGTGAGAAATCCTCAGTTTCACGTTTGGATTTAAAATGCACGCCGAGTAGGCGGATCTTTCCAGAAGGAGTTTCGACAAAGGCATCTGCAATCCCTCTCTGAACAGCATAGGTTTTTCCATCCATCAGGAATTGGGTAGGTGCTTTGGGGTTAGAGGTAAGGGGGAACTTAGAGAGGATGGCGAGTTTTCTCACCGTGTCTACTCCTTCGGTGAGATAGGAGTGCGGGAGGTCGAGCCCAGCCTCACGGAGTTGCTGTTGGAGTTGTAGGAGGTCATTCCGCGAGCCGATTTCACAAAGTCCAAGGATATCCGGCTGTGTGGCGGTGATGACTTGAAGGAGTTGCTGGACTTCCGCTTCAGGCTTTCCCGCCATTTTACGCTCCCCGTCAACGAAGCGCCACATGCGAAGATAGTTTTTTAGATTATAGGCAACGAAGGTGTAATGAGCTTCTTTTTCCGTTAGAGCAGGCGCTGTTTTCTTCTGCTGTCCAAAGGAGGTGAAGCTGCCTAAAAACAGCAAAACCCCGAAAAAAATTCCCGAGGTTCTTAAAAATGAAATGTGCCTTAAAGACATTTACGCATCGTCAGAGTCTGACACAGCCACTTTTTTCTTTGAAGATGAAGTTGCCACTTCATCTTCAGCATTCTGAATTTCGTGTTCAAATTCTTCACGGGCTTTTTTAAACTCTCCCATGCTTTTTCCTACGCCACGAGCGAGCTGAGGCAGTTTCTTAGCTCCAAAGAGAAGAAGAACGACCACAAGAATGACAATCCATTCTGGCCCCTGGGGAATCCAAGCTAGAAATATTAAATTCATGTTATTAATATAGGTGAAAACGACTGTTTTTGCAATCAATATATTATCCACCCAGTTCTTTTGAGCGTTTTGTGGCTGCTTCGACCGCTTTTATGGTCGCATTCCGGAACCCTTGAGCTTCTAGCTCGGCAAGACCTGCAATCGTGGTTCCTCCGGGAGAGGTGACTTGATCACGGAGGACGGAAGGATGGAGCTCTGACTGGATCACCATCTTGGCACTCCCTAGTACTGTCTTAGCGGCGAGTTCGAGAGCTTGAGCCTTGGGGATTCCTTGCTTGAGGGCTCCGTCTGCCAGTGATTCTATGAAGGTGTAAACGTAGGCTGGGCCGCTGCCAGAGAGGCCAGTGACGGCATCCATGAGGTTCTCCGGCACCTGTGTCAATGAAGCAGAGCTTTCGAGGAGGCTCTGTAGCGTTGCTTCATCCCCGTCTTGGCATGCCGCACTGAGGGTGTAGGCGATCATCCCTTCTCCCACCATAGTGGGGGTATTGGGCATGGTGCGGATCACGCGACTGTGTCCTGGAAGCTGCTGCTCGATAGTGCTGAG
>JALZVA010000197.1 GCA_023301335.1 Akkermansiaceae bacterium | reverse complement strand
ATAAAAACGCTCCTCTGGATCTCTTTACTTGAAGTTTATGCCCTTCCGTTTTAATTTAGGTCTAAGAATGTCTTCTACTTCCATGCCTACCTCTATGCGCGCCATTGTCGCTTGCTTGCTCGTAGGTATTTTCGTGATAGCGTTTAATGTGGGATTTTTCTTCTGGGTGCAAATCCAAGGAGTCAGAACCAACTTAGGCCTGGTGGAATACGTCTCCCAACAATACTCCCAAAACCCGCAGTGGATTAATCTCTACGTCATCAGCCACCTCGTCCTCTTGTTTCTCTGGCCTGCTTTATTCTGCTATTCTGTCCATAAGCATGATCGCCAGCTGGTGGGCATGATTAAGCAAATGATTGTCGGCTGGCTGATCTTAGTTATCTTCATCAGCATCATTGCCGCACTAGTGCTGCTCTCCCTCTTCCACGAAGGGAGATTAGGCGAGATCGCATCTTTCTTGATGTCTCTTCTCTGCACACCCTTCACGATGGAGTTTTTACTCTGCGTGATCGGGGCTGGACTGGTGATCTCCTTAAACGCTGTCCGCTTACGCCTTATGGGTGACGAATTCGTGGAAATAGAGGTCGACGAATAGAGCGCACACATGGGAGGAGCTTTTGCTCTATCCTAATAATCTATTACAAGCGTTTTAGAGTTCTACTGACTCATCCTTGTAGATGCCAGCTGCGACCCACTTGGTCTCTTCACTTGTATTCGTGATCGTGACCTCTCCTTGGATCACCACTCCATCGGTGAAGCGAACAGGGCCGTCGATGCTCAGTTTTTTAGCCTCTTTCAATGACGGAATACCCAGTGGACCGAGCGCATCAACTAATTTATAGCCATCGCTCAAGTTAATTACTGGTGGTTTTCCATCACGTTCAGGGATCAGTGCCATTCTTCCATCTTCGGTAAGCATGTAGGCATCTGAGCGGAGGGCGAAAAGGTCTGCGGTTGTTTTAACGGGAGCAAAACGGGAGCGGGACACACAGATGGCGTCCGCACCTTCAAAGCATTCAATCGCGGCACCCATCGCCACCTCAAGCTGAAAAACTGGAGTGGATTGTTTATCTCTAGGGTCAACGGTCTTGGTGTTTTTGATCATGGGAAGAGGGATCACTCCTCCACATTTTTCAAGAATTTCTTTGAGTGAATCTAGGCGCACCCAGATGTTATTGGTATTAAAGTACTGATGTTTTTCAATATTTTGGAACTCATCTAAGTCTTCCTCAGCAGTTTGGGCAACTTCTCGGAGGAGTTTCTGACCATCTTCTTTCCGGATTGTGAGATGCCCTCCTTTCTTATCCGCTACGGTCCTGCGAGTCACCTCCATCAAGAACGGCTTTTCACTTTCTGCAAAATAGCTCAGAAGGGCAGGGTCTAGCACAGCGCCGAGATTATCTGCATTCGAAATGAACGCATACTTCACCCCCTCCGCAAGGAGCTTATCCAGCATCCCATTCCCAGACAGTACCGTATAAACATCTCCGTGCCCCGGTGGACACCACTCAAGATGAGGGTTCTCAGGGTACTCGACTGGCTGCATCGTCTCCCTATCTATTTTAGGGATTTGATTTTGGAAAAGTTCTACTTCCGCAGGGTCATTAAACCCATGCTCTGCGTAATCCTCCAGATGCTTCAAGGTGGACTCACTTGTATTAAAAGAATTCAGTAAGAGTAATTTAACCCCAGCGCCCGTGCTCTCTCGCTGGTGGATAATCTGATTAAGTATAATATCTAAAAACGTTTCGCCATCTCTCACCTTAAGGAGAGTTTTAGACTTCTGTAAGCCCATGCTCGTGCCTAATCCTCCATTCAGCTTAATAACCACTGTCTGTGCGAGTAGTTCTGGAGAAAATTGGGTGGCCTCGCTGGAGAGTGCATCGAGCTCTACTAAGCTCTCAATCGGAGTTATCAAATCTTCAGAGATAATCCCTGTTTCATCTCTGCATAACGCCTCATAGTTCCGTTGAAATCCTAAGATTGCGGCCTCACTGACATTGGCATTTTCCATTTTCGAGCGGAAGGTTTTGAAATCACTCATATCCCTTGTAACTAAAGTATAGAATCAGCCCTGTCACGCATTTTTAAAAGCTCCGTTTTTTCACACTCTGAGCTATATTCATATTCGACATTAAAAAAGCTTTCTTTGCAAAACAAGAAATCTAGATGAGTATTAGCGTATGGAAGTAGAAACTAAACAACAAATTGGAGTGATCCTTCTCCCTGGAGTCCCCCTGCTTCCTAATAATGCATCTCCACTGCATATCTTCGAGCCTCGCTATCGGCAGATGCTTGAGGATGCCATGTTTGGGGATAAGCAATTTGCCATTGGGCGGCTCATCTCTGATGAATCTGAGAACCTTCATTCCTGCGTTTCCTCTACTGGACTTTTAGTCCGTGTGATCATTAACCAAGAGCTCCCTGATGGTCGATCAGTGCTCATTGTCCGTGGTGAGAACACCATTCAATTCACTGACTGGACAGGTTCCCTACCCTACCCGATCGCAAATTACGAAAGCCTTGATCGCACCCACATCACAGATACTGAACATGTGCGACAGCTACTCAGAGAAAGCTTCCTCAATAGCCTAGAGGACGAGCCTGAGGAAAACCTCGCTAAAATCACAGAGGCTTTAGAATCTTACGATGATCTCACAGGGATGATCGACTTCATTGCTCATTACTCGATCCGAACCGAAGCTGAGCGTTCGTTTTATCTGGATGAATTATGTGACAGCACACGTGCATCCCGGTTGTTACTCTCCTTAGAAAAATAACAATTTTTCAGAATACTTTTCTTAACTTAAATCGAGCGTCTGCTCAATATCTTCCACAGCATCTGTGAACGTTTTATAGCGTGGACTCCACCCGAGAGCTTGGAGCTTTTTGCTACAGACAATTTTATGTGTCCAGCCACGCTTACGGTTAAGATCACGTGGGACACTCTCAGGGAGTGCTTTTCCGTAATGCTCGGCTAAGTATTGTAAGGTTTCTAGCTGAGACTTTGGCTGACTCTCACTCACGTTAAAAATTTCTCCAGCTTGAGGAGATTCAGCTACTAAGAGAAATGCACTTGCTGCGTCACGGCGGTGAATTTGATTAAGTATTCTCCGACCATCCTCTTCGACCTTTGACTCACCTTTAAGCCATTTTTTTAAGATCACAGAACGTCCCTCTCCGTAAATCCCTGATAGGCGTAAAACTGTCCCTCCAGCCTCAAGGGTAATACTTTCCGCACGACGTAGAATTTTTCCCGTTTCCCTATCTGGCTGAGCATCTGCCATTTCATTCACAAGCTCCCCTTCTACTTGAGGATAGACTGAGGAGCTTGAGGTGAATAGTAAGCGACTGTTAGGGAATACATTCACCAAATTTTGTGCACCTTGTTCAAACACCCTTTGGTATGCTTCCTTCCCCCCTCGGCCAGAGCTCGCACAGTGGATCACCACCTCCGGTGTTCCACATTTCTGTTCCAACTCTTTTAAAGAATCTATATCAGACACATCAGCAATCTCGATATCCTCGGCAGCGGTCCTGCCAATTTTGACCACCTCCCAGTCCTTCGCTAAAAATCTATCCGCTATTGCTTCCCCTAGGAACCCACAGCCTACTATCCATACTTTACGCACCTGTATAGTCATTTTCTATTATTTAAAAGTAGAGGGTTCCTCAGCCTTCCTCGTGCCTCGCTGCTCGGTGTAATACATTACTAAGCCGTCTATCATCCCCTTGGTGTATTCTCTAAAAATAGAAGGTCGCATCACTCCATTAACTTCTTTTTCTCCTTCGTAGTCGCCCATTTGAAGCCTCACATAATCTACCTTACTATTCATCACGTATGGTTCCATGTAGACGACAGGGCTATCAAAGAGCTCGTTTGCCAGTAAATTACGCGCCCACAGATACGGGTTCCCGTTAATTTTTCTAGCACGCATACTTAACTCTCCATAATCATACGCAGGCAAGCCAGACAGGGCCACGAAACTCTCCGCGATGGCAGCAGAGACTCCCGCCTCTTCTCCGTGACTACGCGTTAAGATTTTCTTTAGCATGGTGAAACGATGGTCGTCTTTCGCTAACTCACCAGAGGTAAACGCACCGTTTAATAGGATATGAAAATGAGATTCATTTGTTAACTGACGGTTCTCAGGGTCACCCCAGGAGCTCGCATTAAAGTGTAAGCAGAGTGTGAGATCAGGACGGATAATCGTATTCAAAATTTTTGCACGTTCTCGAACCTCACCCGCACGGTAGAACATCCGGTTCCTCAATTCTTCTAGAGCGGGAGCTGACGGCACAAACCCCCTCCCCTCTAACTCCACCCACGCAGCGTGAGCGTAATGCCCTGGTCGCTTTGGGTTCACGGGATCGAGTGAATCCCTCACCAGCACAACGTCCGCACCTAACTGTTCCAATTGAGGCTTGAGCATTTGGGCAACCTGTAACGTGATCTCTCCTTCTCTAACAGGTTCGTCTCCATTAACTGCAAAATCTCTTTCCTCCATTTGAGCCCACTCTCCACCGATATGACCAGGGTCAATGGCAATCACCATTCCATCCAGTGGCTTACCCTCTGGAGCAGGACCTAACTCATTAGGATTTCTCCAAAACCGGGAAATCTTAACTCCTGGTTGTTTAGAAAATGTTAAACGGTATTGATCCACCTCATCATCTTCTGCATTCTGCACGATTAATGCATAATCTTCATGTATCTCTATCCACTCTCTCCATGTCTCTCCCACCGTGTAAACGGAGGTCAACAGACGTTCAAAATCTTCCTTCGTGATACTTTCTTGGTAGCGATCTAACATTGCCCAGTCGGGGGCTACCCCAAGTAAGGAAACGTGAGGGTTATACTTCCTTAAATCCTCTACTTTTCTCCCCGAAACATATTGCTTCACTTGGTCTTGGCGACTTGGCTCCGCCACCGCACGGCGCTCTGCTTCCGTCGTTTCTTCTGAGCTATCACTCAAGGTCTGCTCCTTTAGCGTGGGTAAAGGCTCCTGAACTAAATTCAACGTATCACTAGCAGCTGCACGCTTATGCATATATTGATAGACAAAGGCACCAGAAAGGATGATCAGGATAATGGTGACTTCCAATACCTTAGATCTGCTCATTGATCCTCTTTTATTTTTCACTACTTGATAAGTAAATCCGATTCATCCTTTACGCCAGCCCAATTCTTTAAAAATATAGCCCCGTGATACGCATTTTATTTTTAGGAGACATTGTTGGGGAGCCAGGACGTAATACCGTTATGCAGGAGCTAGCTAGGCTGAAGGCTGAGCATGAGATCGACGCAACGATCGTTAACGGAGAGAACAGTGCAGGAGGAAGAGGGATCACTCCAAAGATTGCGGATAAACTCTTCGCAGCAGGAGCGGACGTGATCACCACAGGAGACCATGCTTGGGATCAGAAGGAAGTTTACACCTACTTTGACGAGCAGTCACAACTGCTTCGCCCGTTGAACTATCCTAAAGAAACCCCAGGTAGTGGCTCCACTACCATTGAAACTCCTAAGGGGAAAATTGCCGTGCTTAACGCCCAAGGGAACACCTTCATGAATCCCCCTCTACCCAACCCTTTTATTGAGGTAGAAAAAGAAGTGCAGAGATTAAAACAGCAGGGCGTTTCTGTCATTTTTCTAGATTTCCATGCGGAGACCACGAGTGAAACGATCGCTATGGGGCACCACCTCGACGGCAGCGTCTCGGCAGTGGTCGGTACACACACCCATGTGCAGACGGCGGATGAAAAGATCCTTCCCAACGGCACCGCCCACCTTACAGATGCGGGCATGTGTGGGCCTGATCTATCTGTGCTAGGGAGAAGTGTGGAGTCCGTTGTGTGGCGGTTTAAGTCCAGCATGCCCACACGCTTCCCTATTGCCAAAGGTCCAGTTCGGCTCTGTGGCTGCATCGTGGATATTGATGAAAGCACAGGCCGAGCCCTCCACATTAAGAGGGTAAACGAGCTGATCGCCTGCGGATAGCTCGTTTAGCCCTACTCTCAAGAGCTCTACTTCTCCCGAACCAAGCACCAGCGAGCATCCCACAAAGGTGCCCCTCCCAAGAGATTCCGGCTCCCACCGTCGGGAGCGCTCCGAAGACCATCCCTCCATAAAACAGTCCTACTATCAGAGCTGCAAGGATCCACTTGATCCTTCGTTCACTGAATCCTCGTAGCATGATATAGCCAAAAAATCCGTAAATCAACCCACTGGCACCGATATGCGGAACACCTCCACGACCAATCAACCAAGTCCCAAGGCCGCCCACTAAAGTGATCGTCACCGAGGCATGAATGAAATGCACTTTCTCAGCTTTCAGCACGATATAGCCAAGAATAAGGAAAGGCAGAGAGTTTGCCATTAGGTGCCCAAAACCACCGTGTAAAAAAGGCATGAGTGGAATACCTATTAAGCCACCTAATTCACGCGGAAAAATCCCCCACTGATCTAGCCAACTGCTAAAGATCAATTGATCCACTAGCTCTATTCCATATAAAAACAGCAGGATGCCGAGCAAGCTTCCGAAGCTGAGTAATTTTTCTTTCTTAAGTGGTGGTCCCACGTTTCTCATCTGAAGAATTATCGCACCAATCCAGTAATTGCCTATTATAATTTTGGCAAAATTTTCGTTTCACTTACTATTTTGTGAGCATCACGATTCGGTTCGTATTGGTTCCTTTATTCTGATTTCCCACCCCCCAGCAGTTCGCCGTCTTCGTAAACTCCTGGTCATTAATGAGCACACCGTGCGCACGTAATCCCGCCGACATTGCAGCCTCCACCACCAATTCTTCTAAAAGTAATTTACCCTTACCTACTTCCCCCACTTCAAAGGCAATCCAGCCACCTTTCTTTAAGACCCGCTTTAGCTCTAGAAAAACATCACTCATTTTTTCCACCCAATCTTTAGGCTTCCGAAGCTGTGAAATCGGAAGGCTCATCGAGTCAAAACCGTTAAACCAGCAGCGCAGCCAGTTATCCGTGCGGTAGTCGATCACATCCAGAAACGGTGGAGAGGTCACCACTAGATCCACTGATTCTGACGCTATGCCCTCCGCCGCATCTGCCTGCCCAGTTAAGAACGTGCTCCGCACTGCTGCCAGCCCAGCTCTTTCCTGTTCCGACAGTTTAGAAAGTAGGGCTTTTGATTTTTTAGTAATGATCGCTGCTACATTCTTCGCTTCTGGTATTTGCTGCCTTTTTTCATTAATTATTCTCTGTCTCTTTGGTATCACTGCCTGATTCGGTGGTAATGTATACACAGAGAAAAAACCTGGAGAATGCCCAGTGAGGCGATTAGTCGCCACCATACGGATCCATGCATCGACATGGTTTCCCTGCTCCTCTGCTAAGAATGCTCCTCTTAGCGATAGCAGCTGAGTGAGTGTTTCAGGGTGATAAAACGGCTCTAAATCATCCCTCTCCCCTTGTTCTATAGCCATTGGTTTATTCCAGTCTATTGAACTTAGCCGTTCCGTTACCTCTTCCATACGAGGCGGGTAGAGTCTTGGTTGACAGAGGAAGCGAGACAAAGGGTTCACATCATTCCCTACCACATTTCTCCCCATTAAGGCCGCTTCCATCAGCGTTGTCCCCCTTCCCATAAAGGGGTCATAGACCATGTCCTGAGGCTTCGTCAGACGCTCAATAAAAAATCGCGGTAATTGTGGCTTAAAACAAGCACGATAAGAAACTTCATGTAACGAATGCCCAGCACGTTGTTTCGCTGTCCAAAATTCGTTGATATAATAAGGGATTGATTCCCCACAAATCTGTTTATGCTCCACTCGAGTTTGTGTCCCAAAAGCATCAAAATGTGCCACTTTCTTAAAAAAGGTTACATGCTCACCAAGATTTGCAAACAGATCTTCCATCGGAAAAAGTAAACGAGAGATCTGCCCTCTATGTAAAGCTGAACTGCCTAATATTTCGTTATATTTGAGAGGACACAAAAATTCTCGTAAAAGTCTATTGTGGATTCAGCATTTACCTCCTATCCTCCGCACCCTATGGCTGCAACACTGACGAAAGAAGATCTGAGAAAGCAGGGCTTTGAACAAATTCAAAGTACCCTCAACATGCTTACTGGAGCACTCGCCGAAGCACTTGAAAGCATCGGAGAGAAAGAGCTTATCTCATTCATCCCATGGCGAGGAGAGCTACCTACATCCACTCCCCCAGAAGGTATCCAGCAACTTTACTCTATCGGTTTCCAGCTCCTCAACATGGTCGAAGAGCGTGTCGCAGCCTCTGTCAGAAGAGAAAAAGAAAAAAACTTAGGTCCTGAAACACTTCGAGGCTTATGGGCTGAAACTTTCACAGATTTAAAATCCAAGGGCCTAACTGAAGAGCAAATCCTTGAGATTTTCCAAGATGTGCATGTAGAGCCCGTGCTCACCGCACACCCAACCGAAGCGAAGCGTGCCACAGTCAGAGAGCGCCATCGCACGATCTACCAAGAACTCGTCCACAGTGAGGTACCACAGACAGACCGTGAGCGCGCACGTATTCAAAAGCGTATCACCGTTGCCCTAGAAACACTCTGGAACGCTGGAGAGATCCACCTCACTCGCCCGGATCTGAATCAAGAACTCAGAAACGCCCTCTTTTATCTCCGTGAGATCTACCCTAATGTCCTCACTAATCAAGATCGTCACCTTCTTGAAGCTTGGGAACTCGCTGGGTTTGATTCCAAAAATCTTAAAGATCCAAAGAGCTTACCAAAGCTCACCTTCGGCACATGGATCGGTGGAGACCGTGATGGCCACCCACTTGTCACCTCTGAGGTGACTGAAAACAATCTCAAAGAACTACGCTACCATGCTTTCGTTCTACACCGTAAAAACCTTAAGAAGCTTGCCTTTGACTGTCCACTTTCCGACGAATTTGTCGAAGTTCCTGCCGCACTTAATGCACGTATTGCTTCTATCCAAACGGAACTTTCAGACGCCTCCTGGTGTGCCTCTGTCATCACTAAGAATAGAAACGAACCTTGGCGCCAACTCATCTACTTGATGCGTGGTAAACTTTACGAAAACATCCAAGGTAATGGTGGCTACGCTAACGCCAGCGAACTAGATAACGACTTAGAACTGATCGAGAAAACTCTTCACAGCATCAGCTGTGACTTACTCGTTGATGAATACGTCCTCCCCGTTCGCCGCACGCTTGGCATGTTCGGCTTCCATCTTGCCACACTCGACATCCGCCAAAATTCTGAGTTCCACGATAATGCTGTAAGTCAGCTATTAGAAGCAGCAGGTATCAATGACGGAGAAAACTTTGCCAACTGGACAGAAGAAAAACGCTGTGCCTTCCTCTCCGAAGAGCTTCAGTCATCACGTCCTTTTGCTCACGGAACAATGTCCATTGGAGAAGAAGCTGATACGGTGCTCGCATGTTACCGCGTCCTAGGTGATCATATTGGTAATCACGGTGTGCAGGGAATTGGTTCCTTAATTGTCTCAATGACCCGTTCTGTTTCCGACCTCTTAGTCGTTTACATCCTTCAGCGTGAAGCTGGGCTACTCATTAATACCAAAGATGGTCTCGTCTCTCAGTTAGAAGTAGTCCCTCTCTACGAAACGATGGAGGATCTTAACGCCTCCGAACGCCTTCTTTCAGGATTCCTTGATCATGAAATGACCAAACGCTCTCTCGACTATCGCTTCTCCGAAGGGAGTAAAGTCCAGCAAGTGATGCTTGGCTACTCCGACTCTAACAAGGACTGCGGTATCTTGGCTGCACAATGGGCACTCTTCCAGGCACAGACAAATATGTCCAGTTTAGGAGCAAAACACGGAATCAAGTTAGAGTACTTCCACGGCCGTGGCGGGACTATTTCACGTGGTGCGGGCCCTACCAAATGGTTCATGGCAGCCCTTCCTCACGGGGCCATGTCTGGGCACTTCCGCATGACCGAACAAGGGGAAACGATTTATCAAAAGTATGCCAATCTGAATAAGGCCACGTATAATGCTGAACTCCTTGTCTCCAGTGTCGCTAACACTGCGGCAAAGCATCACTGCACAGAAAAACAAGAGGACCACTGTATCCCATTCATGGAGCAGCTCGCTAAGAACTCACAGCTGAAGTACCAAGCTTTCCTCAATGAAGAAGGCTTCATCTCTTTCTACAGAGAGGCTACCATTATCGATGCTCTGGAAAATTCTCGTATTGGCTCGCGCCCATCACGACGTACGGGGAAGAAAGACTTCTCTCTCGATGACCTCCGCGCCATCCCATGGGTCTTTTCATGGACGCAGTCACGCTTCTACTTCCCAGGTTGGTATGGTGTCGGAACAGCACTAAAAGAGCTTAAAGAAAGCTCCGCAGAAAACTACGCACAACTAAAAGAAGGAATTAAATCTTCCGTCTTTGTCCGCTATGTCCTGATGAATGTTGAAACCAACCTCGCCAGTGCCAACCACGAGCTCATGAAACTCTATGCTGGTATGGTCACTGATGACGGTCTCCGTGAGAAATTCATGACCCTGATTGGTGACGAATTCACTCTTACCACCGAGCTCCTTGCTGAACTCCTCGGGGGCGAAATGAAAGAACGCCGTCCACGCATGAGTAAAACATTAGACATCCGTGAAGAACCCCTTCAGCTTCTTCACAAACAACAGGTCGAACTCCTCAAGCAATGGCGTGCCCTTAAAGAAGCTCAAAAGGAAGTAGAGGCAGAAGCCTTATTCCCGAAGATTCTTCTCTCTATCAACGCAATTGCCTCTGGACTTAGAACCACAGGTTAATTTACACCTTACTTTTCCAAAGGCGGTCTATACGACCGCCTTTTTAGTTGCCCTACTCCCTGTTTTTTAAGACTAATAGTAGTGTATGAGTAGTATCCCCATATTGGTCAAAAATGATCCGTGGTTAGAGTCCTGCACGCAGGCTATCCAAGAACGCATGGAACGTTTTGCTGAGAAGCTCAACGTGATCGAATCCCAGTATCAATCACTTCAGGAGTTTGCAAGTGCTCACCTTTCCCTCGGCCCTCAGTTCTGTAAAAAAACGAAGACCTGGTGTATCCGTGAATGGGCACCAGCCGCGAAGGCTATTCAACTTGTCGGCCCTTTTAACCAATGGGACGGTTCAAATTACCATTTCACTCAAAATTCCTTAGGCTACTGGGAACTATCAATTTCTGCAGAAAATTTTACGCACCTCACAACGTTTAAACTACGCATCACAGGGGCGGATGAGCAAACACATGATCGTATCCCTGCAGCGATCACACGGGCTGTCCAAAATGAAGAAACACACGATTTCTCTGCACAACTCTGGGCACCTGAGCAGGCTTACACTTGGCAGCACACATACGATGCTTCTAAGCTTACCACTCCACTGATCTACGAAGCCCATGTGGGTATGGCAGGAGAGGAACCACGGCTTCACACTTACAGAGAGTTCGCCGATCATATCCTCCCACGTATTGCCGCTCTTGGGTATAACATTGTCCAGCTAATGGCAGTACAGGAGCACCCCTACTACGGTTCTTTTGGCTACCACGTCTCCTCTTTCTTCGGAGTTTGTTCACGCTATGGAACACCTGAAGACCTCAAGTATCTGATCGATACGGCTCATAGCTTAGGCATGGCAGTATTATTAGATATCATTCATTCCCACGCGGTGAAAAACACGGCTGAAGGCTTGAATCGCTTTGATGGTTCTGAACACCAATACTTCCATGCTGGTGAGGCTGGTGAGCATCCGCAGTGGGATTCTAAATGCTTCGACTACAGTAAAGATGAAGTCCTTCAATTTTTACTCTCTAATGTCCGTTATTGGTTAGAGGAATACAGGTTCGATGGCTTCCGTTTTGATGGTATCACCTCAATGCTCTACGAGCATCACGGCACCACAGCTTTTGATCATTACGACAAATATTTTAAAGATGGAGTCGCACATGACGCCATCACCTACCTCCAACTTGCCACCACACTCACAAAGCGTATCCGTCCTGATGCGCTCATCATTGCCGAAGATATGAGTGGTATGCCTGGACTTTGCCGCCCTATTGAAGAAGGTGGAATAGGCTTCACCCATCGCTTAGCAATGGGACTCCCAGACTATTGGATCAAACTCCTCAAACATCAGCAGGACGAAAACTGGGATATCGAAGAGCTGTGGGCCACCCTCACTAACAGACGCTATGGAGAAGCTAATATTGCCTATGCTGAAAGCCATGATCAAGCTTTGGTGGGAGACAAGACACTCGCCTTCTGGCTAATGGATGCGGAGATGTACACTTCCATGTCCAAAGATAGAAGAAATCATATCATTGATCGTGGTCTGGCTCTCCATAAAATGATACGCCTACTCACCGCTACCGCAGCTGGGGAAGGTTATCTGACATTCATGGGAAATGAGTTTGGTCACCCCGAGTGGTTAGACTTCCCACGTGAGGGAAATGAATGGTCTTACCATTACTGTAGAAGACAGTGGTCCTTAGCGGATAATCACGACCTTTGTTACCACTTCCTGCGTGACTTTGATCAATCGATGATCCATCTGCTAAAAGCTAACTCCTGCCTGCAAGGCTTCGGGAACACCTATGAGCGATGGAAACATAACGAAGATAAAGTGCTCGCCTTTAACAGAGGAGATTTAATGTTTATCTTTAACCTGCACCCTACCCGCTCTCATGAAGGCTATACTATCCCTGTCCCAGAAGCCGGCTCCTATGCAATTATTTTGAATTCTGATGACCTCGCCTTTGGGGGGCACGATAGAGTAAATGCAGAACTACCTTTCATCTCTCAAACTTGGGAGGAAAATGAAGGGCACGTGATCCAATGTTATCTACCTACACGCACAGCCCTCGTACTTAAAAAAGCCTAACAACTTTCACCTACTACGGGCCAAAATTGCTCAAGTAAACGAAACTGAGCTTTTTCCATTCTCTGCTTCACCTCCTCGGTGTCGTCTTCATGCCCAGCTAAGTGAAGTAACCCGTGTAGCATGTAGAGAAATAACTCACGCTGCCAACTATGCTTATAATCTACCGCGTGGCTGATGGCGGTATCAACACTCACAATGATTTCCCCGTGATGAAACGTGATCACATCCGTAGCTCCAGGAATATCCATAAAATCTACATGCACTTGAGCTATCGTAGCATCATCTACAATACTCACTTCCACATTCTCTAAATTCACTAAGGGGGCATCGGCGCTTACTTTTTCCTCTAATACGTGTGGTAGAGCCTCACAACATAAATGCTGAAATTTTTCTAACAACTCAGTTTCTACCTCAAGAGAAGACTGATGGCTATAGACCTCTACCATGTAAATTAAGCAGATTCCCCCTGGATCTTACTCTCTGAATTTGTGCCTGCATTCTCTTTTGGATAGTCTATACGGCTATGTAACATGCTCCTGAGTGTCTTCGCAAAGCTCTTTCTGAGTTTTGCGATGTCCTTCATACTCAACTCGCAGTTATCTAGCTGCCCATCTCTGAGGCGGTTCCTTACGATATCATCCACCAGCGTTTGAATTTTCGCGGGTGAGGTTTTTGTTAAGGATCTTGAAGCACTCTCTACTGCATCAGCTAGGCTGATGATTCCGCTTTCTCTGGAAGAAGGGGTTGGACCAGGGTAGCGGAAGTTTTTTTCATCTATCTCTACAGCTGCTTCTTTATGATCCGGTGATTTTTCATGGTCACAGCGCTCTGCGTTGGCACGCTCCTGTGCTTTTCGATAAAAATAATAAACGAGGGAGTCTCCATGGTGCTCCTGAATCACACGAATAATCCTCTTATTTAGCTTATGCTTCAGGGCCATATCCACTCCGTCTTTCACATGGGCAATAATAACTAAGGCACTCATGGTCGGAGTAAGGGAATCATGCGGGTTTACTTCTCCCTGATTTTCAATGAAGTATTCAGGTTTTTTCAGCTTTCCGATATCATGAAAATAGGCACACACACGGCACATTGTGGCGTTTGCCTCGATCGACTCTGCCGCAGCCTCCGCTAGTGACGCGACTACTAGGCTATGGTGAAATGTCCCTGGCGTCTCTAACTGCATTTTACGCAAGAGCTTATGGTTCAGATCACTGAGCTCTAGCCAGCTAATATTGGTGGTGAGGCCGAACGCTGACTCAAGCATCGGTAAGACACCACTCACGACCATCGATAGTAACATACTGGTAGCCATGGCCGCACAGAATCTAATCCCTAGTTCCTTCCAAGGTTCAATATGGGTAAAATCGAGGGAGAGGTCGAGGAAGCCGAAGCACACACCCATGACCATCACTGCAAAACCCGCATAAAATCCCGCACGGAGGAGAGAACTTCTACGTCTGACATTAAGGGTCATCAAGACCACCACCATTCCTACGACGAGGCTCATCACTAGGAAGTACATCAGCATCTGCACAGGCACCATCAGGGCTCCAAACAGGGAACAAAGCATCACGGAGAACACCCCCATATTTCTACCCATCAGCACAGAGTGCACCATTGGCGCTAGGGCGTAGGGTAGGATTAAAACGCGAAAACTATTATTGAATGTCTCAGTAATAGGAATCCAACTCAGTGCTTGGATAAGTATTAAATTTAAGAGAATTCCTCCAAACACCAGCATCACATCCCGACTCTTAGGAGCAGTCTTCTGCCATAGTTCAAAAACCGCAAAGCCAACAAAGGAAAATAAGACTACAAATAAAGTCGCAATGAGTTTATTCGACTCAAACGGACTCGCTGTAGTACTATTCACTACCAACAAAATCGTCAGCACGACAAATAGAGTGTATAGTCCAGCACGTGACCAAGGACTTCGGTTAACAGCTCCAGCCACAGCATTTTCATTCTGCGTTCTGCGCTTAACTCCTGAAGACATGCCCTGTTGGACAAGCCTCCATCGTTTTATGGAATCTAAAAAACCCATATCAATATTTAGGAAACGCGAGCCTAAAGAGAATATTACAAAAATACCATTACTTTTCTGCAACAAGGTCTTTTCAAGACTAGCGAGCGGTCAAAAAATCAGATTTAACCTCCGAAGCAACTAAAAAATAGGCGTAAGACTGCTTATTTTCTCATTGAGCAGGTTACAGCTCATATCAGTCCATATTTTTCTACCAAAGCTCTATCTGCATCCGCGAGTTCCACCTCACCTAAGTTTGCGTGAGGCACCCAGCGGTAATCTTGGTGCACGTATAAACGTATGCAGCCCTTCCATTTAGAGACTTCAAAGGCATGTAATTGAAGGTGCAGATTCGGGTATTGCCAATCCACTACCCCTACATAACGCGGCACCGTAATATCTATGCTCAACTCCTCTTTTAGCTCTCTTATTAATGCTGCAGTAGCTTCCTCGCCTGGTTCGATTTTCCCTCCGGGAAACTCCCATTTGTCACTCACCTCACAATCAGAAGCCCTCCGCTGAAAGACCGCGATTTTATCTCCATCCCTCAAGATAGCACAAACAACCTGTAAGGGTAGTTCCATAAAAAATGTAAGGTGCGGAAACTAACGCCTCCGCACCTTTAGTAAATTAAAAAGATCAGTCTACTACTTACCTTTTCTTAGCCTTAGCCTCCATCTCTTTTAGCTCTTGGACGTAGCCATTTAAGAGAGTCTCGTCACGTGACTCACGGTAGGCATCCTCTAGAGTGATCAGTCCACGCTTCACCAAAGTGAGCAGGTGGGCATCAATGGTGAACATCCCTTCTTGCGCTCCAATTTCAATCAAACCTTCAATTTGCTCAAACTTTTCTTCCCGGAGACAGTTTCGAATAGATCGATTCATCATCATCACTTCTTCTGCCAATACACGTCCACCCCCAATTTTTTTCAATAGTCGCTGCGAAATCACTGCTTTCAAACAGTTGGCAAGCTGAGCAATCACCTGACTCTGTTGGTTCGGTGGGAAAGCATCAATCAAACGGTCAAGTGTCTTCGGCGCATCAATGGTATGCAGAGTAGAAATCACTAAGTGCCCTGTTTCCGCCGCAGTTAACGCTGCGGAAATCGTCTCTAAGTCTCGAAGCTCAGAAATAAGAATCACATCCGGATCCTGACGTAGCACAGATTTCAAAGCATTGGCAAAACTATGTGTGTCCTGTCCAATTTCCCTTTGCTTCACCAAAGAGGCACTATGCTGGAATACGAATTCGATCGGATCTTCAATCGATATAATCATATTACGACGGCTTGCAGCGATTCTTTTAATCATCGCTGCCATCGTTGATGATTTACCCGACCCTGTAATTCCAGTCACAAGCACAAGTCCATCTTTGATATTACAAATATGGTCAATAATTGGCTCATGCCCTAAGTCGGCAAGTTCAGGGATCGTATCATTAATATGACGATACACCGCCTCCAAAGCACCACGGTTATAGTGTGCATTTCCCCTGAAACGTCCCACGCCGTCAATTTTAACGGCAAAATCCAATTCTAAGTGCTCCTCAAGCCGCGCTCTCTGACTATCATTCAAGATACTCATGACGAGCTTGTAAGATGAATCCGGAGTGAGTTCTTCCGCTTCCAATTGAACAATATCTCCATGAATCCTCAATGCTGGAGCTGCTCCTACTGAAAGGTGCAAATCTGATGCACCTGACTGCACCGCTGAACGTAAATAATCTACTGCTGAATGTCCCATATTTATTTATTAATTAAAATTTAACTATCTTGATCCTGAGCCCACTCCAAGCATGAAACGGTCAAATTCATCAGGGTCTTCACATGCTCCTCTGGCAGTTTCTTCTGAAATGATTCCATTCTTATACATGTGCATGATGGAGTCGATAAATCTTACATTTTCCTTCGATTGCCCAGTCTGGTGGAATTCTGCAATCTTATGTAGTTCCCCCTCTTGTACCCATTTTTTAATGGCTCCGCCAAATTCCATATGCTCCATCAAAAGGC
Organism: Akkermansiaceae bacterium; assembly: GCA_023301335.1. Classification (GTDB taxonomy): domain Bacteria; phylum Verrucomicrobiota; class Verrucomicrobiia; order Verrucomicrobiales; family Akkermansiaceae; genus Rubritalea. The sequence goes on along the minus strand of JALZVA010000197.1, from coordinate 950 downwards.
ATAATCCGCCCCCTTCTCTGGGAACGAGCTTCTGGCACATGATCCCAATAAGCTGTTTACTAAGCACTCCTAAAGAAGCTTCCCTTTCATCCCCAGGGAATACAGAAACCAAACGTTCAACCGTCTCTGGCACAGTTGCTGAGTGTAGAGTGGATACTACAAGGTGCCCAGTCTCACATGCATGGAGAGCTGTCCGAGCTGTCTCTGAGTCACGAATCTCCCCTACAAAAATAATATCAGGAGACTGACGTAGTGCCGCTCTCAACCCAGTAGAAAATGATTGGGTGTCTACTCCCACTTGCCTCTGTGAAACTAAGGATTGGTCAGAGCGTAGTAAATATTCAATCGGATCTTCCACTGTTACAATGTGCTTAGCCATGTTCTCAGCTATCCATTTCAGTGCAGAAGACAAACTCGTGGATTTCCCTGAACCCGTAGCTCCGGTAACGAGAACCAGCCCACTTCTCCGCGTCAGCCATTCATGAAATTTCTCCTCAGGTAAGCCAAGATCAGCCAAGCTTTTTGTATTCTCCCTCAAAGGACGTAAAACCGCACAGAGGATCCCCATCGACTTGAAGCAGTTTACCCTGAAACGCTCGCCTGTAGCGCTCTTCCAAGCCACATCTGCTTCCGTATTCTTACTTTCAGCAGCTCCGCAAAGTGCCCAAAAAATTTCCATTTGCTCAGTCGTCACCTCTTGCTCAAATTCTCTAATCACCCCGTCTAATCGCACTCTGGGAGGGCTACCAGCCTTGAGGTAAATATCTTCAGCCCCTGACTCTACAGCCACCGAACAAACTTCTTCTAACAAATCTAACATAGGAATAGTATTGGTATGATATCCTAATAAAAAAAGTTCCTTTGACAAGGTAATAGCCACAAATCCTCCGTTTTATTTTATTTGAAATTTGAGCTTTCCATGGCCTCTCTATTTTAGGTATAATGATTTG
>JALZVA010000196.1 GCA_023301335.1 Akkermansiaceae bacterium | reverse complement strand
GGATCAAGGTATTTATTTGATTGCAGTTTTACGTGGAGCATCAGGAGATTCGGAAGGTGGAAGTGCGCTTGATAACCCCGAAGGGAAGCAGTATATCGAAATTAAGGAAACTACAGCTGAAGATGGGGAGGGAGTAGTAGCAGACTCGGGTGTTCTATTAGACTCTTGGAAACGACCTTATCACTTTATCATAGATGGGACCGATGATGGTGACGAAATCACTGTTGATCCTTTTATTGCTCCATTTAACACAGAGTTGGAAGATAAGCGTGTTTCAGAGAGACTTGTTATATTTTCCTTAGGCAGAAGAATGGAAGGCAGTGGCACAGCTGCTAGGTACCCAAATGCAATAGCTTCTTGGGAATAACCTAATTTTTTTGTAAGTTAATAAAGGGCCTAATATTCCGCTATTTTTTTATAATTTGCCTTATTGGCCATTAGATCGAGTTGATATTTGTTAACTTGGTAAAAAAAAGAAAAATCTGTTGCCTGATTTAAGTAGAGAAATTTCCCGTTGGAATCAAGGTGACACGATCGTAGTTGGGGTGGATGAAGCGGGGCGAGGCCCGCTGGCTGGCCCTGTATCTGCTGGGGCAGCAGTGCTTCCTAAAAGCTTTTCCCATCCTCTGCTAAACGATTCCAAAAAATTAACTGAGAAAAAACGGGAGTTGATTTATGATGAGCTTATCCAGTGTGATGAGATTCTTCTTACCTCAGCCTTTGCAGAAATAGAGGAGATTGATGAAATCAATATTCTTCGAGCTACCCATACAGCGATGACGAGGGCCGTGGATAAACTCAATGTAAAAGTCGATTACTGCCTGATTGATGGTTTAGATGTCCCTCACTTCCCATACCCTTCAGAGGGGATTGTCAAAGGTGACGGACTTAGCCTTTCTATTTCTGCAGCAAGTGTAGTTGCAAAGGTAGAACGAGATAGAAAAATGTTAGAATATGCAGAAATCTATCCAGAATATGGCTTTGAAAAGCATAAGGGTTATGGGACGAAAGCACATTTAGAAGCCTTAGAAAAACATGGGCCATGCCCTATTCACCGTCGTTCTTTCGCCCCTGTGGCTAAATTTTTTGATGAAGAAGATTTTCGACTCACTCACCATTCATAAAGCATTTATTAAAGAGATGAAACCTTCGTTAGTTACCGATGGATACGCAATACACCGTTCGCTGGTGGATGCTTCTGCTATTGAAAATTTAAAGGAAGAAGCTGATCGTGTAGCTCAAGCTGCAGGAAGTGTATGCGTGAGACACTTGCGCGGGCGCTCAGCTCTGTTTGATGCCTTGTGTGTTTCTGAACTATTCCTTTCCCTTTTACCAGAGGGGCTTCGGCCAGTGAGGAGTATTTTGTTTGATAAGACAGAAGCTGAAAATTGGCCAGTTCTATGGCATCAGGACTTGACCATCGCCGTGACGGAAAGGCGAGAGGTTTCTGGTTATGGGCCTTGGTCAGAGAAGGACGGGGTGCCGCATGTCCAGCCACCAGTGAAATTACTACAAAATATGGTCACTCTCCGCGTACACCTGGATGACACACCTGCAACGAATGGTGCGCTACAAGTGATTCCTCAAAGCCATCAAAAAGGAAGGATAGATGCAGAGATGCTTCGTACTTATGACAAGGGTAAGGCTGTAACCTGTGCTTGTGGGCCGGGAGATGTGCTATTGATGTCTCCTCTGATTTTACATGCATCGCGACGTTCTGAAGTGCCTGCGCGTAGGCGGGTGATCCATCTTGAGTATGCTAGGGAGGATGATTTGGATTCAGAATTACAGTGGTTTGACCCGGTCAACTAGCGATTCTCTTTTGAGATATAGTTTAAGGAAGAAAATAAGAAAAGGGTTGCAAAGAGTAGTGGGAGTGGTTACCACCAAGCCGTCAGAAGCTGTGGAGCTTGGGCTAGTAAATCCCGCCAGGCCTTAACGGAGCAACGGTAGCTTGTCCCGAGTTGCCGCAGTCTTCTGGCACTTTTTGTTTTGTGATACGGCCTTATTTAATGACCTGAGAATAAGTTCACTCTATTTGGGGAGGGTCAAGTAAAGTAGCGAGCTCGAAATCGATGATACAAAACTCACCGAGATGCTCATCATAGGTGATGTTTCTAGGCTCTGGGTCATCATGAACCACTCCGAATTTTGTTTTTAGAGTGTGGAAGAGAGTATCTGCTTTTTTACGTGAGAGGTTTGGCACAGGGCTACCACAATTAGTGGTTTTGATCCAACATTCCTCAAGGTTATGCTCAAGGAGCACTGGGACATTAGGGCACTGTCGTTTTTCGAGTTCTTGTAAGACGCGCACTTCGTTAGCGCATCTTTCTTCCATATCACTACCTCTAAAATGTTTATGTACGTGACCGAAAAAATCGATGCGAACTAAGGATCGGATGCCGTCTTTGAGTTCTCTCATAAGTGTATACTAAGTTAAAATAGGCTGCAGGTCTAACGGATTAATTTATAGGCTAGAGTGACAGCAAGTAAACTACCTAGAACATTGGCTAGAATGTATGCACTGGCAAGAGGGAGGGCACCCGCTTGGAATAGTTTTAGAGCTTCTACACCAAAGCTGGAAAAGGTCGTAAAGCCTCCTAAAAAGCCGATGATGAGTAATGGCGGGAGCCAGGCTGGGGTCTGCTCAGTGGGGAGAAAGACAAGCAGGCCGATTAAAAAACAGCCTATAATATTACAGGACAGAACGCCGATGGGAAATTTCTCTAAAGGGGAGTGGGTGCTGAGTGCAGAGCTGAGAGCAAATCTCGTGATGGCGCCTAGTCCACCACCTATAAACACTAAGGCATACATTCCCATAAGTTGAAGTATAGGAAAACGAGATCAGCTGGCAAGCCATACACCACTATTTTTTAAAATCGAACTGGGTGTAGCCAGCGTAAAGGTGTTATGGTTTTTGCTGTGAAGTGAGCTTTAGCCTAACATAACCAAAGGTGAAACCAGCAATATTGACTTCTATTTTATATTCTAAAGGAATACGCTTAGCATCATCGGTGATCCAGATAGTTGCTTTTTTAAGTTTTTTGTAAGCCTTAAGTTGGTTTGTCTTTTTGTCGATTTTACGGAGGGCTAGGTCAATCTTGAGGCAAGGTTGACCCATATGGATTTCTTTTTTGAGAACATTGACTGTGGCGAAGTAAGGGGAGGCAAAAGGGTGTATGCACATGTAGGTTTTTTCTCCGACTTCGAGTTTTTGACTGCGGAGAAAGAGCATGGCGGAAAGGGGGTCATGAATAGGAACAGCCCCGAATTTGTGTGCTTTCTCTTCCACTTCACCTGATTTGAAGAGAGTGGTAGTTTTCTTGTGCTCCACTGAGCTGGAGTGATAGGTATTAAAAATTTTCACCTTTTCCTCATCGTCGGACTCATTTGCTACGAGCAGCCTAGGTTTTTGAGTCTTAGGGTTGATGAATGAAGTCATGTCATAGGTGTAGGGGAGCCTTTTAAAAGAGGAGCCACCATAACTCTGGGAAATATAAAAATGGGGGTAACGTTTATCCTTTTTTCCAAAAATGAAACTTACCTTACCTGATTTGACGACATTGGCAAAGCTTCCTTGGTAGGTGAGCTGGACAGGTTGAGGAAGAGGAAAGGATCCAAGTTTTTGAGATTTGACCTTAGCTTGCCAATCTTCCGCAGATGCAGAGAAACTGGTGAGTAAAAGGGCAAAACTAGCAGCAAAAAAAGTACTTAATTTCATATTCACTAATGGGACTTAAAAACGCCCCTATTTATTCATTTTTGGATTTAAATAGGAATCTATCTATCGATTTAAGCACGTTGCTTAGCTTTGCGCACATCGATGAAAGACTTTACACAGAGGAGAGTGAAGATGAAGCAAATGAGCCCCATGCCAAGCATTGAGTAGGTGGAAAGCTTCCACTCAAGAGCGCCTTTGGCTGCTTTTGAGATAAGCATACCAGCAGGTGCGAGGAAGCCGAGTAGTCCAAAAGTAGCTGAAATATGCATCCCCAGCTTTAAATTCTTTGGCTTAAGAGAGATAAAAGAGCTGATAAGAAGAGGGAGGGCAATTCCACAAGGGATAAATGCTGTAGGGCTTTTTGTCTCACTAATGAAAAAGGATCCAAGTGAGAGGATAACGAGTGCGAGTCCTGCTGTGATTCCAATGTGCGGCATCTTGTTCATGCGCGGATTCTCTCACTGGTGCTCAGCTGCGCAAGTGAAAAGCAGGGTGTGTGAGAGACTTTATACGACTCCCGTGCTCAGCTAGGGCATTTTTGTGAAGGTAGCTACATGGTTTTTCTTAAAGTGCTACTAGAGATTATTCCTTTGATTGTTTCCGCACATGGCGGATGGTGTCGAGGATGGTGTCACGGAGGTGGTGAATCTCTGTGCGGATGGCTTCGTAACTATCATCTTCGAGCATCAGAGTATTACAGTGGGCGATGGAGTTTTGGCAGGCGAGTAAGGTTCTTTTCATGACCGCTAGGCGGTAGCCAGATTCGATTTTTAATCCTTTATCTGGCCAGGCGTCATCGGCGGAGGTGAAGACGTAGCTCATGGCTGCAGCGAGAGAGCCTCTTGGACCGTTATCGAGTTTAGAGTCACCGAGTTTTTCCATCACAATGTCATAGGTGTGGTGGGCGAGCTGCACGAGGCTATGGCGTTTTATCATGCCTATTTCTTCCTCTTCTTCATCGAGAATTTCTTCTTGGAAGGATTCTTCGAGTAGCCACTGGGCTTCATCGAGGTGATCTTTCACGCGGAGGCGTTTTTCCCATTCGTACTCATCGACTTCTTCAGAGGAGGTGAAGCTGATTTCCGCTTCCGCTTCTGCCATATCGATGGCGAGTTGCATGAACTGGTTCATAGCGTGGGAGTTTTCGATTCTTTGATGTTGCTCTTGGGTTTCTGAGAGTGTCCAGCTGTGATCAGATAAGGTGACTTCAAAGTCTGTGGAGTCAATGAGGACACGGCCATTGGCAATACTGAACCATTCCAGATAAAGTGTGTTTTTCCATGCAAAGGGGATTTCCTTACCACCTTCAAAGTAATCTTCAAATTCGTTGAGAGGAATAGTGGCTGACTTCCTTTTGAGTGAGCAGGTCATATCGCCAACGACTCCTTTCTGAAGGTGAAGAAGTGTGGCGTAGGTCTCTTCATCAAGGGTTGGTGAGTTATTGCGGAATTGCATTTTTGTCCCTGCGATATCTCTCCAGCAGTTACCTTTAAGGAACAGGCGGATGGGTTCGGTATGCCCTAGAATATATATTTCTCCTTTAGAAACCCCAGGGCTAGTATTATCAATCCAGCCATGCTGGATAATGTCTGCAATACGTAATGCCATAGTGTGTATCATGGACAATCTTGTCCTAGAGGGTCAACCTCAGAATCAAATTTAAGGAAATAAAATCGAGCGTGAGAATTACACATACTTTAGATGTAAGAGCTGTATTTTTAGCGTGCTATTTAGCCCAGATACAGTAAGCCTCGAACTAGGAGAAGTCGGATATGAAACAGGGAATAGAAACGGTAGATATCATTCTTCCATTGGAGGAATCAGAAGATCAAGATGTGTGGAAGAAGCGCGTAGCTAGGAAACTAAAGCTCCCGCAGAAAGCTATTACGGAACTCAGGCTGATCAAGCATTCGATTGATGCCCGAAAAGCACAGATAAAAATTCAACTTCGCCTTGAGGTGGGGATTAATCAATCTCTTCCTGAAACTCCAAAGCTAGAGATGAAGCTCAAGAGTATCCCTTCAGGTGCTCCCGTGGTGGTGATAGTAGGGTGTGGGCCTGCAGGCATGTATGCCGCGCTTCGTTGTTTAGAGTTAGGAAAAAAACCGATTATTTTAGAACGGGGGAAAGACGCATCCGCTCGCCGCTTTGATCTGGGACCAATCATGCGGAAGGGAACCGTGATTGAGGACTCTAACTATTGTTTTGGAGAAGGGGGAGCGGGCACTTACTCAGATGGAAAGCTTTACACACGTGCAACCAAGCGAGGTCCAGTGAGAAAAGTCTATGAAGTCTTAGTCTCCCATGGTGCTCCCGAAAATATCCTCACAGATGCCCATCCACATGTGGGATCTAACCTCTTGCCAAATGTGGTAAAGGCGATGCGTGAGACAATTATCGCAGCTGGTGGAGAAGTGAGATTCCATTCAAAGGTGACAGATTTTTTACTTACCCAGGGAGGGAAAAAAATCGAGGGAGTGGTCTGTAGCGATGGTTCCGAAGTGAAAGGGCAGGCTGTGATCCTAGCCACAGGGCATAGTGCACGTGATATTTATCAGCTCTTAGAGAAAAAATCTATTTTTATCGAACAGAAAGCATTCGCTGTAGGGATGCGGATAGAGCACCCCCAACCGTTGATTGATAGTATTCAGTATTCCTATGAACGTGGGACAGAGAGGCATAGAATGCTACCAGCTGCTAGGTATAGACTAGCGAGTAAAATTGAGGGCAGAGGCGTGCATTCATTCTGTATGTGCCCTGGCGGATTTATTGTCCCAGCGGCAACTGAGAATGATGAAGTCGTGGTCAATGGGATGTCGCTCTCACGCAGGGGCTCTCCCTTTGCCAATAGCGGGATGGTTGTGACGGTAGAGCCTGAAGACACGGTAGAGTTTCAAGCTGAGCATGGAGTCCTTGCGGGGATTGCATTTCAAAAACATCTGGAAGTAGCTGCATCAAAGGCGGGAGGTGGAATGCAAAAAGCTCCCGGGCAAAGGGTCGTCGATTTTATAGCAGGAAAGCAATCAGACACACTCCCTGAGACAAGTTATTTCCCAGGTCTGACCTCAAGTAGAATAGACCTCATCCTTCCCGACTGCATTTCCTCAAGAATGAAAAAGGGCCTGGAACAATTTGGTCAAAGCATGTCTGGTTATATCGGGGAAGAGGCAAATTTTTTAGGATTTGAGACTCGGACTTCGAGTCCTGTTAGAGTGCCTAGAGATGAACGTAGTTTACACCACCCAGATGTCGAAGGCCTGATACCCTGTGGAGAAGGTGCTGGATATGCGGGAGGAATTGTTTCTGCAGCTCTTGATGGGATGAAGTGTGCGGACGCAACAGTGTTCTAGAGAAAATAAAAAAGAGCTTTGAGGAAGACCTCAAAGCTCTGGAAATTAAATTGCTTACTTCAGCGGTTTGAACCGCTTAAAGATTAGAACAAAACCTGAATACGTGCACGGATACCACTGATCTCATCAGTTGTCTCCCCGTCTTCGTTTTCTGATTCTGCATACTCATACCCGAGAGATGCTTTCACGGCATCGTTGTGGTAGTAGTTCACACCTGCGTAGATGGAGTATATCTCACCAGCAACGTCAGTGTTATTTAGTGCTTCAGGTGCACGGCGAATGAGGTTGTCGGAATCGATTGGAGCATCGGAATCAACAAAAGAGTAACGTAATACTGGCTCAAACTTACCGAATTTGTATGCCGCAAGGATGGCAAATGCATCAGTGTCAGCGTCGTCTCCGTCACCATAGAAATATTCCCCAAGGATAGTGAAATTATCATTTTGGTAGTTTACGTATGCAGTTACCGCGCTGAAGTCATCTTCTCCTGTGCCAAGGGTATCATTTGATTGCTGGTGCCCAAAGTCTGCTCCGAGAGTGAGGTCGTCATGTTGCCAACGTACACTTGCGTAATAGGCAAGATCTTGAGTTGCATTACGGATGTCATCTGTACCTGCGCTCGAGTTAGTGATAGCTGCTCTTACGGTGAAGTCTGAAAGCTGAGTTTCATAGTGAATACCTGTGTGGAATCCTGCAAAACCAGTGTCATCAACGAAGAAACGTGTCGCGACAGAACGCTCAATTGTTTTGATTTCTGAAGAAGATTGCCACTGCGCATGACCAAATGGTGTTTTCTGGTGGCCTAAAGTGAAGTCACCAATTCTAATCACTATGGTATTGGCTGTTCCACCTCCGCCTTCAGAAAAATCATAAATTGTTTCAGCTTCGATACCCTCTGTGAGGTCAGCCTTTACACCGAGGCGAAGGCGGCGGAAGAAGAA
>JALZVA010000195.1 GCA_023301335.1 Akkermansiaceae bacterium | reverse complement strand
CGGGTTAAAGCAGCAAATGACTTCAATAAGTAACCTAAGTTAAAACCCTGAAAGTAGGACGAGGATTAATCATTACTCAAGCCAGAGCCTTTTTAGTAAAATTACATCACAGCACAAAGAACCTTAGTCTATTTGGTTAGAAATTATTCTCTAGAACCTTGAGTTCGGCAGAGATTGAAATCAGCAAATGGAAATAATGAATAAATTTCATCAAAATGGATAAATTTAGGTATCCGTCTTGCTTTGGTGTTGGGATGTCAAAACTTAATGTACTAAACGTAAAAGATCCTAGTATCAGAACACTTCATTTCACATGGTTTGCATTTTTCCTGACCTTTGTGTTATGGTTCAGTCATGCGCCTCTGGGGAGTGTGCTTAAAGAAGCTTTTGCGCTGAGTACTGCGCAATGGAAAGCTCTGCTAATTCTTAATGTCGCGCTGACGATTCCTGCAAGGGTGATCATTGGTATGCTGGTCGATAAGGTGGGCCCCCGCAAAACATACAGTTCTCTACTCGTTATATCTGGTGTATTATGTGCTCTTTTTGCAAGTGCTCAGACTTATGAACAACTAGCTATGGCTCGTTTCGCAATGGGTTTTGTGGGTGCTGGCTTTGTGATTGGAATTCGTATGGTGGGTGAATGGTTTCCTGCTAGGCAAGTAGGTTTAGCAGAAGGTATTTACGGTGGTTGGGGGAATTTTGGATCTGCTGCAGCAGCTATGTTAATGCCAACTCTTGCACTCACCTTTGGAGGGGAAAATGGATGGCGTATAGCACTTTATATGATCTCTGTAATCGCTTCTGTTTACGGTGTTTTTTATTACTTTTTAGTGCGTGATACGCCTGAAGGAGCTACTTATTTTAAGCCAAAGAAGGCAGGTGGAATTGAAGTCAGTAATAGACGAGACTTCTTCTTCTTGATCATCATGACGATTCCTATGTATGCAGCTCTTGCTGTATTAGCGTGGAAGCTCTCACCATCAGGAGTGAGCCTGTTGAGTCAGAATGTGACTTATATTCTTTATGGATTTCTAGCCTGCTTGTTTGTTTTCCAAGTTTCTCAAATTTATAAGGTGAATAAAGAGATGCTCAAAAAAGGGGGAGTGGATGAGATGTTTAGGTATAAGTTTAAGCAAGTTGCTATCCTAGATCTAAACTACTTCGTGACTTTTGGGTCTGAGCTGGCTGTTGTTTCAATGCTTCCTTTGTTCTTTATGGAGACTTTTGAGCTTAGCGGATGGCAAGCTGGGCTGCTAGCTTCAGGCTTTGCGTTTATGAATCTTCTGGCACGTCCTGCTGGAGGTCTTATTAGTGATCGGTTTGGAAGGCGTAAGAGTATGTTAATCTTCATGGTGGGGCTGGCTGCTGGTTACTTATTGATGAGTCAGATTTCTTCTGGTTGGCTTCTTCCAGCAGCGGTGGCTGCCACGATGTTTTGCTCGTTCTTTGTGCAGTCTGGTGAGGGAGCTGTGTTTGCGATGGTGCCATTGGTGCAGCGTCGAATGACCGGACAAATCGCAGGAATGGCGGGAGCTTATGGAAATGTTGGAGCGGTTACTTTTCTTACTGTATTTTCCTTCGTGGACGCATCCACTTTCTTCATGGTGATTGCGGCTTCCAGTGCGATCGGTTTTGTCGCGACTCTCTTCTTGGATGAGCCTGCTGGGCATGTTGCGGAGGTGATGCCAGACGGATCAGTTGAACTTATTGATGTAACGTAGTATTAGTTCTTTGTGATACTGCTATTTAAACCTGATCTAGTCATGCTCTATGACTAGATCTAATTCGTCTATAAAAGTCTCTGTCGGGCAGTCGTGCTCTTCAGGGGCAAAGGAGGTGAATGAGGATTGTCTCGGGGTGCAGATCCCAGATGAGGAAACCATCCTTCTTAAGGGCATTGCTGCTGTTGTGTCGGATGGTGTTAGCGCTGCGCGTTATGGCAAGGAAGCGGCGGAGATGTGCGTACAAGGCTTTTTAACAGATTACTTTAGCACTCCTGATAGCTGGGCGGTGAAAAAATCCTGCCAAAAAATCATTAACAGCCTGAACCGATGGCTATATGGGCAGAGTCAGGCCGTGGCACTAGATGCAGAAAAAGGTTATGTCTCGACGATGACAGCCTTAGTGCTGCATTCTAATAGTGCGTCTATTTTTCATATTGGAGACACCCGAATCTCTAGGATTAGAGATGGGCGAGTTGAAGTGGTGACACGAGATCACAGCAGTAAGATTGCGACAGATACGGTTTATCTAAACCGTGCAATGGGGCTTAATTTATCACCTAAAGTCGATTTTAGAGAGTTGGAGCTAGAGGTCGGTGATATCTTTCTAATGAGCTCTGATGGGGTGCATGAATATGTGAGTGACCAGAATATTTTAAAGGCTCTAGAATTAGATAGTTTAGATGGAGCTGCCTCGTGTTTAACCGAAATAGCTCTGAAGAATAAAAGTCCAGATAACCTGACTGCCCTGTTTGTGAGGGTTGATAGCTTACCAGAAGCGTCTCATGAGGAGATGCAGAGGTTTCTTTTGGAGAGGCCTTTTCCTCCAGCCTTATTACCTGGGAATGTCATTGACGGGCTGGAAGTGGAAAGAGTTTTGTTTGAGAGCTCACGAAGCCAGCTTTATCGTGTGACAGATAAGGAAACAGGGATACGCTATGCGATGAAGACACCTTCTGTAAATTTCGCTGACGACCCAGCTTACATCGAACGGTTTGCGATTGAAGAGTGGGTCGGTAAGCGTGTGGATAATCCTCATCTAGTTAAGGTGCTTGAAAGAGAGAAAAAACCCAGATTTCTGTACTATCTGATGGAGGAACTTGTGGGGAAAAATTTCCAACAAGTGATGAATGAAAGAGGGGGGAAGCTTACCCTTAAAGAGACACAGGAGCTGGTAGGTCAAGCTCTAGTAGGTCTGAGAGCTCTCCACAGAAAGGAGGTGCTACACCAAGACCTGAAACTTGATAACATCATGCTTTGTGAGGACGGGGTCGTAAAATTGATTGATTACGGAGCCTGTAGTGTCGCGAGTATGCAATCTATAGAGGTGGCGCATATTCGAGATGAAATTGTAGGGACGCTGGACTACACGGCCCCAGAATACCGTTTGGGAAAAAAGGGGAGCCGGCAGTCAGATTTATTCTCGGTAGCTATGATCACTTACAAGTTACTTTCGGGAGGAAAGCATCCGTATGGGTCTGCATGGAAAAAAGCGAAAGGGAATGCTGATTTTAAGAATTTACGCTATGTTTCTGTCAGAGAACATACACCTGACTTGCCTAGATCGGTAGACGTGACTCTGGCGAGAGCTTTAGACTGTGATGAGAAGAAACGCTATGAAAGTTTAAGCGAGTTTCTCAAAGACTTGAAAACAGCAAAGGAAGGTAGCTCGCACTCAGATCATGTCCCTTTTTTAGAAACCAATACGATTTTCTTTTGGAAATTTGTCTCAGGATTTCTATTTCTGGTAGTTATAGTTCTTTCTGTAGTATTGCTTAAGCTGTTGCAGCTTAGTGTTGATTAGCTGGGCTCATAATAGTGATTAGACGAGCTAATAAACAGGGGTGATATTGGCACAATTTTTGCTGATCTAGTCTTAGTCTTCTATGGGTGATGATTCTCGCAATACACAAAAACGACACCATCTCCATGAAGATGGGGCTTGGCTGAGGATTGCTGAAGACCAGAATGTGGGTGATGATGAAGAGCTGTTATACTTTCTTTACCAAGGCTTAATTTTCCCTAAAGAGGATTCTCTCATGCTGCGTATCCGCATGACAGGAGCAGAGTTATCAAGCGATCAAATGATGGGCTTAGCATCTATCGCTGAGCTGTATGGGGGCGCTTACGCGGACGTTACCACCCGTGCAAATTTTCAGATCAGAGAGATTGCGTTTTCTGATGGAATTAAGGTTCTAAGAGAGCTACTCAAGCTCGATATCCTTCCGCCAACCAAAGGGTTGAATAACCTAAGAAATGTCACAGTAACCCCAACTTCAGGGTTTGACGCGCAAGAAGTGATCAATGTGATTCCACTTGCGAAGAGTCTCACAGAGAGCATTCTCTACCAGCCTGCACTTCAAGGGCTACCAGGGAAGTTTAATATCGCGATCGATAGTGGAGGCTCTATGGCTGTAGCCTCTGAGGCAAATGACCTAGGTCTGAAAGCTGTTGTTAGAGACGGAAAAGAAAAGTTTAAAGTAAGCTTTGCCTCTCTAAAAGGAAAGAAAACAGTGGCAATAGACTCCGGCTGGTTGATTGACCCTTCGCAAGCTGTTCAAGTCGTTTCAGCCGCAATCTCTGTGTTTCTTAAATACGGAGATTTCTCCAAAAGGCTACGCTCTCGCCTAAAATATTATATTGAATCTGTAGGGATCGAGGAGTTTAAAAAGCAGGTTAAGGAAAATTTGTTTTTTGAACTAGAGGAATGGAGAGGCAACGTTGAGCAAAAACGTGTGGAGAACTCCCACATTGGTGTGTGGTCACAGAAGCAAGAAGGCTATTCTTATATTGGGATCAATGGAGCATCTGGGCGCTACTCGGTGAGCCAGCTACGGACACTTGCGAGGTTAGCTAAGTCCAAGGGATCGGGGCGTGTTCGCCTAACGATTCAGCAAAATTGCCTTCTTCCAGATATTGCTAAATCTGAAATCCATCAGGTGATTGAAGATATAAGAGAGGCTGGGATGTCTCCGGAATCTCATTTTACTGGCTCGATGGTTGCCTGCACCGGTAGTAAAGGGTGCGCGTATTCCGCTACGGATACAAAGTCTCATGCTAGTTTGTTAGAACATTATCTAGCAAGCCGAATAGACTTAGACGAACCTGTTAATATACACTTTACAGGTTGTCAGTTTAGCTGTGCACAGACTTACATTGGAGATATTGGACTCTTAGGAGTAAAGAAGAAGGGTGAAGAGTATTACCATATTTTTCTTGGTGGCGGAGCAGATAAGAATTTGTCAGGACAGAAAATTAGAGACGCGGTGAGTGTGGATAAAATTAATCAAGAGGTGTTAGGTATTTTATTGGCCTTTAATAACGGGAGACTGGGCAAAGAATCGTTTCATGATTACGTGCTAAGACTTGGAGTTGAAAATTTTCAAAAGTATCAAGGGGGAGAGAATGTTTAAGCTTTCAGATAAACCTCTTCTCAAGGTGGAAGAGCTTAAAGAGACAACCTTGATCGACAAGCTTTTGTCGGATCAGAAAAAGCTTACAGCGATTGAGCGCTTCTCCCAGAAGCATGAGTCACTAGCCTCGCCAGCTCAGGCAGAGCATTATAAAGATTTGATTCCGATTCGAAAGCCTTCGACCGGAGAGCAGTATTCATTTTCTGTAGATCTGGATAAATGCACGGGCTGTAAAGCTTGCGTAGTGGCCTGCCATAGTAGAAATGGCTTAGATGAAACAGAGTCGTGGAGAGATGTAGGGAAAATTATTAGCCCATCCACAAATGCCTTACAGACTGTGACTACGACTTGCCATCACTGTGCTGATCCTGCGTGTTTAAGTGGTTGCCCTGTGAAAGCATATGAAAAGATGCCGGATACAGGAATTGTTAGGCACCTTGATGACCAGTGCATTGGCTGTGAATACTGTTCCTTAACCTGCCCTTATGATGTACCTAAGTATAATAAGGATCTGGGGATTGTGAGGAAATGTGACATGTGTCACGACCGCCTTGCTGAAGGTGAAGCTCCTGCCTGTGTGCAGTCCTGCCCGAACGGAGCAATTAAAATAGAACTGGTTGAAACAAAAGAAATTTATGCGAATGCTGAGAAAGAGGAAAGAATCATAGCGGGAGCATTTAACTCTAACTATACGTTCCCATCTACAAAATTTATTTCTAGACGGGGTGTTCCAGCGGACATGAAAGCCGTGGATGAGGAATCTATTGAGGCCTCACACAAACATACACCATTGAGCTGGATGCTCATGCTTACTCAGGTAAGTGTAGGACTTTCCTTAGTGGCTTGCGTGGCAAGGGGCATAGTTCCTAGCTTGGCTATTGAAACGGAAATGGCGTGGCTAATCGGAGCTGTGCTATTAGGCATGATAGGCTTGGGGGCAAGTTTGCTACACCTAGGGAGTCCATTTGGTGCTTGGCGTGTGTTCCTTGGTCTAAAGACTTCATGGTTAAGCCGTGAGGTGGTGATGTTTGGAGCATGGATGCCAGCCTTAAAAGTATACCTTGGCTTGTTGCTAGTGAAACAATATCAGGAAAAATTACCAATTTGGATACCTGAGGTTCAGGACTGGATGATCCTCTTGGCGGGAGTGGGGGCATCTGCTCTTGGGCTAGCATCCGTGTTCTGCTCTATCATGGTCTACGCTGTCACGAAGCGTGATTTCTGGAAATTTAAAAGAACGGTTCTTCGTTTTGGGGGAACAATGTTGACGGGTGGATTGTCCGCTTCACTATTGATCTATTCCCTTGTGCATGCAGAAGTACCTGTCTTTTTATTAGTTCTAACAGCAGTAGCTTGGTTTGCTAAAATTGGAATTGAAGGGGCATCCTTACTTCCTGTAAAACAAGCAAACTGGAGCACAGAAAAGAAAAGCGCATTGATCCAACTTGTAACCTTAAGACAAACCTTATTAGTTCGTGGGATCTTATTCACCCTCCTAGCAGTGGCCAGTGTATGTGCTGCGTTAAACCCAGTGTTTGCTATTGTTGGATTACTCGCCTTACTAGTGGGAGAGTGGTTGGCGAAGCAACTATTCTTTCAAGCTGTAGAAACCCTTAAAATGCCAGGAAATTTAAGACGATGAGTAAAAAAAAATCTCTTTTAGAAAAAGTGCCAATGATACGTCAGTGGCAGGGTCCAAAAACCGAAAAATTAGTACGCACGCCTGGTAAATTTGGGCTTGGCCAAGTACTACAAGACCTTGAACCTGAAGCAACGACTTCCTTAGTATGCGGCTTTTGCTCTACAGGCTGTGGATTGAATATCCATGTGAAGGAAAACAAGGCGATCAATATCACTCCTGATACGGACTATCCGGTGAACATGGGTATGGCATGCCCCAAAGGATGGGAGGCATTAGAACCGCTAAAAGCAAATGATAGAGCTATACAACCGTTGCTCAGGAAAGAGCGGGGTGGACAGCTAGAGCCAGCATCGTGGGATGATGCAATGAAGGTATTCACTGAGAAGTTTAAGTCGATTCAAGATAAGCATGGGAAAGAAGCGGTTGCCTTTATTTCGACTGGACAGATTGTGACAGAGGAGATGGCCTTCCTAGGAGCCCTTGCAAAGTTTGGAATGGGCATGAAGCATGGGGACGGGAATACACGGCAATGCATGGCAACTGCGGTAGTGGCCTATAAACAAAGCTTTGGGTTTGATGCGCCACCTTATACGTACCAAGATTTTGAGGAGTCTGATGTGATCGTGTTAGTAGGGTCAAATTTGTGTATTGCACATCCCATTATGTGGCAACGGATAGAAAGAAATAAGCATCATCCAGAAATCATCGTAGTTGATCCTAGAACCACCGAGACAGCCGTAGCCGCAACCCAGCACTACCCAATCATGCCGAAATCAGATTTGATTTTTTTCTACGGGATTGCTCACATTCTGATAGAAAAAGGCTGGGTCGATCAGGCGTATATTGACGCACACACGAATGATTACGCATACTTTGCAGAACATGTGAAAAGTTTCACCCCTGAGTATGTCGCGGAGCAATCGGGGATGTCTGAAGATGCACTGTATAAGCTAGCGGAAACGATCCACCAAGGAAAGAGAGTTTCCTTCTGGTGGACAATGGGAGTAAACCAAGGACATGAGGGGACGCGTACAGCTCAGTCTTTGATTAACTTGGCATTGATGACAGGGAATATAGGTCGTCCTGGCGCTGGCGCAAATTCGATCACCGGGCAGTGTAATGCAATGGGCTCACGACTCTTTAGTAATACAACAGGGTTGTTAGGTGGACATGATTTTGCCAATGAAGAGCATCGTAGCAAGGTCGCAGAGGTGTTAGAAATAGATACAGCACTTATCCCTGAAGGGCAGAGTTTAGCCTATGATCAAATCCTTGAGTCGATTCACAAAGGGAAAATTAAAGGCTTATGGGTGATCGCGACCAATGGTGCACACTCGTGGATTAACCAAGATCGCTATCGTGAAGCAATGGAGAAGTTAGATTTTCTCGTGGTGCAGGATATGTATGCGAATACGGAATCTGCAGATCAAGCTGACTTAATTTTACCCGCAGCAGGATGGGGAGAAAAAGACGGTGTGTTTATTAACTCAGAGCGTAGAATAGGACTGGTGAAAAAAATTGCTGAGTCACCAGGAAAAGCTCTATCTGATTTTAATATCTTCCGCCTCGTTGCAGAATATTGGGGCTGTGGAAAAATGTTTGAGAAATGGGACACTCCAGAGAACGTGTTTAAGCTTTTGAAAAAACTAACAGTCGGGCAAGCTTGTGATATTTCAGGAGTGGCGAGTTACCAAATGTTAGATAAATTAGGGGGCATACAATGGCCCTGCACTAAAGATGATGTGGAAGGATTGATGGAGGATAATCAACGCCGCCTTTTTGAAGATCACCAATTTTACCATGCAGATAAAAAAGCGAAGTTCTTGTATACGGAGCCAAAACCTGTAGCTGAGCCTCTATCCGAGGCATTCCCTTTTGTGCTTCTCACTGGCAGGGGGACTTCAGCGCAGTGGCACACGCAAACACGTACGGGGAAATCAGCGGTGTTGAGAAAGCTTTATCCAGCTGAACTTTACCTCGATATTCATCCGGAAGATGCCACGAGATTAGGAATTCAGAATGGTCAAGAAGTGCTGGTGAAGTCGGCTCGTGCAGAGGTGAAGGTGAAGGCCTTCGTGAGCACTTCAGTTAGGACGGGACAAGTTTACTTACCTATGCATTTTGCAAAAACCAATCGCCTTACCGCTGAATCATTTGATACCTATTCTAGGCAACCGAGTTACAAGCACTGTGCCGTTGGTGTAGAGACTGTTTGACAGTCGAGCGACTGACCAAGAATAGCTTCATATTTTTTGATGTATTCTTTTGCGGTAACCTCGTGGTTAAACTTAGCGTTAGCCTCTTCCATGATTCGGGTGATGACAGGGTGCCTCACAGATTCATCGAGCTTATAGAAATGCATAGCCTCATCAATCGCCCATTTTAACCCCTCGGAACTATAATGCTCAAAGGAGAAACCGTTACCGCTGGTTTTATCTGGGCTGAAATGCTGCACCGTGTCATGGATACCACCTGTGTCATGAACCACGGGGATAGATCCGTATTTTGGTGCAACCATCTGAGGTAGGCCACAAGGCTCAAAACGAGAGGGCATGATCATGAAGTCGGAAGCCGCATACCCAAGGTGAGAGAGATGTTCTTCAAAATCAACCACTGCGATTCTATCGTAAAGATTGTGCATTCTCACAATGTCATCAAAGTGATGCTTGAAGCTTCCGCTTGCGATCAGTGCTACCTGTAAGCCCTGATCGTAGTATTGATCTACTACTTGAAAGAGAATGTCAGCAAGTAGCTGGCAGCCTTTTTGCATTGGGTCGAGTCGTGAAGGCCAGAAAAATAGAGGGGCATCAGGGTTTAGATTAAGCCCTGTAATAGACTGAAGCTGCATTTTACTAGCAGCTTTTCCCTTCGAATGAGTTTTCGAAGTGTAATGGTAGTCGAGGTGGCTGTCATTTTCTGGGTCATAAGCCGGATCAGGAGCATTGAGAATCCCACTTGCATTACCAGAGTAAAATTTGGAAGAGATCTCATTACGAATCGGGTCGGGGACAAAATCATGCTTACCCTCTACCACCTCATGTAAGAAAGTAGGGGAGACGGAGTTCACGTGATCCGCAGCAAATAATCCGCTAGCAAGCAAATTACAAGGGTTGTGGTCTCTCGTCCAGTCGTAGTCCCCAGGAGAATTTTCAAAGTAGAGGTGTTGCCAGAAATCCAAGGGATCAATCCCACGGTCTTCCATTTCGGCAAGTAAAATTCTCTCAGAGTGAATATTATGAACGGTGAAGAGTGAGGGGATGCCGAGAGTCTTCGCAGCAGCGGGAATGAGCCCTGTCATCCAATCATTACAGTGAATGAGGTCTGGCTGTACTGCGGGAATGATGTTGTTGATGACCTCGCGTTGAAAAGCGAGGGCTATTTTATGGTTCTTCATCGCTGAGTAAACTCGTTCGCGACGGTAAAAAATACGATCCTCTGCAAGATGAATACGCTGGTTGTCTAAAGAATCAGAAAGTTTTCTATGCGTGCTATGGAAAATTTGCTGCACATCTAGGTGGAACATCCGCCGATAGTTTGGGAGTGCCACATGGACATCCGCACCTTGTTCATGAAGGTGCTGGACGAGAGTGGCGGAGACATCTGCTAGGCCTCCTGCTTTAGCGCTCATACGCTGAGCTAGATTACCCATGCCCTCTGGGAGATAAGTGATCTCAGGTGTGACGACGAGAATTCGAGGTTTTTTCTTAGATGCTGGCATAATTAAAAAGTATTAGGGAGACAGGGAGGTGTCCATATTTTTATGCATTATCTCCTGAGGACATAGAAATGATTTGATCTTTGGCGCTATCTATTTAGCCTGTAGTTAAGATTACCGACTCGGGCTAGACCTCGAATGTTTATATTTCGTTGATACTTCGAGCTTAACTCATTACTATAATATTTATAAATAAAACGTATGAAATTGTTTAACTTTTTTATTATTGCTGCTTCCTTGCAGATTGCCACTGGGCAAACTAACCAAACCTCCCATATTCCTATAGATTCGTTTGTTGTTTCAGATGATCTAGAGGTAACCCTCTGGGCGACCTCTCCGATGTTCTTCAACCCTACCAATATGGATGTAGATACAGAAGGGCGCATGTGGGTCACGGAAGGGCGTAACTATCGCTCATTTCGTAATAAAAGATCTTCGTTGAAGGATCCGAAAGGAGACCGTGTTATGGTTCTTACGGATACCGATGGAGACGGGAAGGCTGATAAAAGTCATGTGTTTGTTCAAGAAAAAGCACTGGTCGCCCCTCTGGGAATCGCTGTGATAGACAATAAAATCGTGGTTTCTCAGCCTCCTGAAATTATCGTTTATACGGATGTGAACCGTGACGCCGTGTTTGACCCGAAAGTAGATACACGAGAGGCTCTACTTACCGGTTTTGGAGGAAGAGACCATGATCATAGTTTACACTCTATTTGCACAGGGCCTAATGGGCAGTGGTATTTTAACACAGGGAATGCAGGGACTCATATTGTAACAGGCACAGATGGCTGGACGCTACGCGCAGGGAGTGCTTATACAGGAGGATCGCCTTCTGTAACATCCCCTGGACCTCTAGCTGGAAATCAACCCGGTCTTGTCAGTGATGATGGGCACATTTATGTAGGTGGAGTAACACTCAGAATGAATCCTGACGGAACCGGTCTCCGACCTGTCGGGCATAATATGCGGAATAGCTACGAGGAAGCCGTCACCTCCTTTGGAGATGTATTCCAAAACGATAATGATGACCCTCCAGCATGTAGAACCACTTGGTTGATGGAATACGGAAACCTTGGCTTCGCATCGTATGATGGAAAGAGAAAGTGGCAAACTGATCGCCGACCAGGACAGTCAGCAGCTATCGCAGAATGGAGACAAGAAGATCCAGGCACGATCCCTGCAGGAGATGTCTATGGAGCAGGAGCACCGACAGGAATCGCGTATTACGAAAATGGATCTCTAGGAGATAAATACAAGGGGCTATTACTCTCAGCAGAGCCTGTTAGGAATGTGATCTTTGGATACCATCCTGTCCCTGAAGGAGCTGGATTTAAGTTAGAACGCTTCGATTTTTTACGCGTTAAGAAGGCTGAGGAGTTTGCGAAAGGTGATTCTGCGAAGGCAGGGTTTGCTAATAAATTTAGACCATCCGATGTAACGGTTGGAACGGATGGAGCGATCTATGTTGCAGATTGGTTTGACGACTCAGTAGGGGGGCATCTGATGAAAGATAGCAATCATACGGGCGCTATTTACCGGATCGCACCAAAGCAGCTTAAAGGAAGCATACCAAAGTATGATCTTACGACAACGGAAGGGCAAATTGAGACACTGAAAAGCCCAGCGAACAATGTAAGAAACGCTGGCTTCACGCGACTGAAAGAAAGCGGAGAAGCCGCGATTCCTGCGGTGAAAGCATTACTTGATGATCCCAACCCTTACATCCAAGCGCGTGCAATTTTTCT
>JALZVA010000194.1 GCA_023301335.1 Akkermansiaceae bacterium | reverse complement strand
GAACCTACAGTGCCGATTTCATGTCCCCTCCCGACGAGGTCTCCGACCTTATAACGCATCGTTGCTAAGTGAGCATATAAACTCTGGATAAGGCGACCATCACGTAGCCGATGCGCGACTACCATCACATTCCCCCAGCCTTTACTAGGCTTTGCTGCATAGACGACGAGTCCATCTGACACGGCGTAGACGGGATCTCCAAAATCTGAATTTTGCCCACCTATGCCATTGATGTCATCGCCCAGATGGTAGCCTCCTCGCTGCGGATTATGCACATGGAAGCCTTGGGCGTTATAGGTAAACGCTCCATTTCTAGCTCCCATGGGAGATTCAAAATGGTCAGCGAGCGGGATTTGGGCACGCTCAAATCCATCGAACAGGTCAAACCTTGAATCCACACTAAGTGTGGTCAATTCTCCCTCAGGAGGTATGCCTAGAGCTGCGGCTGCTTGCTGAGGTGATTTAAGGCTTTTGGCAGAAAGTGTATGATGCGGTTCAGCCTCAAGAGTGTACATAATTACCCAGGCAAAGCAGGCTATGGCAGCCAAAGGGATAACTACAATGAGGACACGGCGTAACATTTAAAAATCTAGATAAATTTCTGTTCTTCTGTTAGCTCTCCTTCCATCAGGATTATCAGTTCCGTCTTTTAAGGTATTGGCTTCACGCGGTCTATATTTCCCAAAACCAATGGTTTTCACTTGCTCAGGTTTGACCCCCTCACTCACGAGAAAGTCTCTCACTGCGTTTGCTCTGCGCTGAGAGAGTTGCTTATTAAAGGCATCTCCTCCTACTGCATCGGTGTGTCCAGTTAGGGTAAGTTTTTTCTTCTCATCTAGCTTTAAGATACTTGCTACAATCTTAAGTTGGCGTTGCGTTCTTCCCGATAATTGCTGATCGTTGAAGTCGAAATACACCACGATGGAATCTCCGCCTTGAGGGCTCTTTACGAATGGAGTGTAGTAACTATCCCCTCCGTTTGATTTGATAAACTCCATTAGGAGACTGTTAAAATTCAGTTCAACAACACGCCAGGGTTGTGCAGCATCCTCACGCATCATGACTAGAGAAAATTGAGCTAAAGATCCGTCCTCAGCGCTTACATGAACCGCGCAACCTGCTACTTTCAAACGGTCATAGGACATTAACACACCACGTGGTTCACGAAGTTTATAGCCACCTTCATCAAATATGATACACAGACCAGCGAGCTGCACGTCCGACATTTTTGAAGGGTCGACTAGTTTCTTGGCCTGCTGAAATTTTTGTTGGATGGCAAATTGGACGAAGGTATGCGCGACGATTAAGCCATCTAACTGTGCAATATTCCCTTCATCTATAATTTCTTCCAAATGAGAATCTTTGGAAAGTAGGTCATGAATTTTTTCAATCTTCCAGCTACCATCTTCCAGTTTCTTGATATCAAAGAAAATTCTCTTCCCATCCTTTAAGTTGATTGCCCAGCGAGCACGCTTCCTTCTCTCTAGTTCTCCAATTTCGTCAGTGAAGTTATCTTCTTGAAGGTTCTCGCCGTGTTTTCCTATTTTTGAATACAGGTCTTTTAGCTGTTCTTCAGATAGCTCTGTGGCTCCAAACTCCTTCAGTAATAACGCCAGGTCTTCGGAGGATTCTATTTTAGAGAGTCCAAATTCAAGGTTTTTAGTAAGTTCCCCAGAACTCTCAAACTCATTATTAGGGATAATCTCTTTGATGGTGAAACGCTGAGGCTCTTTCTCAACGGCATCGGAAGTTACTGTAGGGTTTTCTGTTGGGGGGGGCACGACCTCCTTTGTGGTTCTCGGTGCTTTATTTTCAGAATTTTCATCCAGGCTTTTTCTAAAGACAAAGAGGCCAACACAGACGCCAATCATGACCAAGATACAGATGATAAGAAGTATGGGTGTTGGTTTTTGATTCATCGCAATATAAAGTTCCTACCCTATCTACGAGTACCGAGAAGTAAAAATTTCTTTTTGTTTCAATTCTCCTGAAAATTCTCAGTTGCCAAGACCTCTTATGCCCTTAACTATGTGTCAAATGGACGAACTTTTCGCTGAGCAACCTAAACCACAGCCCGAGGAAGAAACTGCCTCCTCGGTCACTCCTCTAGCTGCACGTATGCGGCCTAGGAGTGTTTCAGAAGTTGTCGGGCAAGAGCATATTATCTCGGAGGGAAAGTTACTGCAGCGTGCGATCGAGTCCGATTGTTTCACTTCGTTGATTTTCTATGGGCCTCCTGGGACGGGTAAAACGACTCTAGCCAGCGTTGTTGCCGAGACCTCCAAGTGCCGTTTTGAGAAGCTCAATGGGGTAGAATCCAATGTTTCTGAGATTAGAGATAAAATTGCTCAAGCGCGCACCTTACTTTCTCTTAGAAACCAACACACTATTCTCTTTATCGACGAGATTCATCGTTTCAATAAAGCTCAGCAAGATGTGCTTCTACCTCATATTGAACGAGGGACTGTGCGTTTTATCGGGGCAACTACGCATAACCCCTATTACTACATCAACTCTCCCTTGGTGTCTCGCTCCCAAATTTTTCAATTAGAACCAATTCAGCCTCAGCATCTCATCACACTCCTCAAGCGCGCTATCAATGACCCAGAGAATGGGTATGGGAAAGATCAGGTAGAGGTCACCGTGGAGGCTCTCACCCACTTAGCCACAAAGTCCGATGGGGATGCTCGGAAAGCCCTGACTTCACTTGAACTCGCTGTCCGCACCACGCGTGCTAATGATAAGGGGGTGATCTTTATCGACCTGGCTGTAGCGGAAGAGAGTATTCAGCAAAAAGCCATCGTTTATGACGGCAAGGGGGACCAGCACTACGACACTATCTCAGCTTTTATTAAATCCATCAGAGGCTCAGACCCGGATGCAGCGCTTTATTGGTTAGCCAAGATGCTAGCTGCTGGTGAAGATCCACGCTTCATTGCGCGTAGGCTAGTTATCTCCGCTAGTGAGGATATTGGTTTGGCGGATTCAAACGGGCTCCGTGTGGCTCTCTCAGCTCAGCAGGCGTTTGAATCACTTGGTATGCCAGAGGGTAGAATCCCTCTGGCCCATGCTACCGTTTACCTCGCTACGGCACCGAAATCCAACTCCGCCTACGCAGGTCTAAACCAAGCGATGAAGGATGTTCAAGAGGGTGTCACCCTTGAAGTGCCAAAGCATCTGCGCACGCCCACGAGAAAGAAAATAGCTGAGCAAAATGGGAGTAGTGATGCTAGCTTAGCCTACTTCTATGCGCATGATTATGAAGGTGGCTACGTGCCGCAATCTTACCTTCCAGAAGGGAAACATTATTACCATCCAACGGAAAATGGAATGGAGAAGCGAATTACCGAGCGACTAGAATTTTGGAAATCCCAGCACTCTACCACTCCGAAGGAAAAGGGCTCCTAGGGCTTCAGTGACACATTACTCAACCTGTCTGAAGCCTTTCCTTATTTCGAGCTGCCTACTTTCGGCAATTACTTAATAATTTCCCAGATTTCACAGACTTGGTTCTCAGCTGCTAGCTCTGGAGAGAAGCGGCTTGTCTGGCCAAGAAATACTGCTTTTACGTCCTGTTCAGCAGCTTTTTTACCATACACGGCTGAAGCTACAGCTGTGGCTCTCTTAGCCGAGAGTTGGTAATTTGCGTCAGCGGAACCTGTGGTGGATGCGTATCCTACGACAAGTAGAAATGAATCTTCCGCAGCAGTGGCTACATCCTGACCTATAAGGCCGCCTTCTAGGTCAGACACAAAAGCTGAGCCTTCAGCAAATTTCACATGACGAAGTTTTCTAACATTCAAGCGGCTTTGTAAGGCTGTGTAGGCCTCACCTAGCTCATCTCCAGACTGCCCTTTTAATGCGACTAGTGAGTTGTAGAGGGCTGTGACTCTAGGGTCAATCGAGGTTGCCTCTTTCACGAAGAGGCTGTCGCGATTATACTTATAATTGAGATCCGCTAATTGCTTACGTAATTTCTCATTCTCTTGCTTGTAAGCGATCGCTTGTGCCGTTGCCAGTTGAAGCTCTTCTCTGTCACGTTCAAGTTCATTGATTCTTGCTTCCACAGTGCTCAGTTCCTTTTTATAACGGTCAAGTTCTGCTTGGAGTTGGTTATTTTTTTCAATCAGCTGGAGGCTATCGTCAGAATCTCTAAGTTCTTGGATGGTGAGAAGGTGTTGGGTGACCTGCTTTTGTAGCGCTTCGTTATTGAGCTTTTCATTGTTGAGCTGATCTACGAGCAATTGGTTTTCAGCCATTAAAGACTTCGCTGAAGCTAGCTGAGTTCCTAATTCGTCAATCTGCTGTTTATAATTAAAAACTTGGTCTGTGTACCCGTCACGTGCACGGAAAGCATTTTCCTTTTCATCAATCGCTGTTTTTAACGCGCGGTCTAGTCCAGCTACCTTTTCTTCTAATACCTCTGAGTCTTTGCTAATCTTTGCGGCAAGCTCTGAGACAGATTCTATTCCCGCTGCTTCATAAGAAGAATTTTCTTGCAGGTTAGCTGAAGAACCTTGGTTAATTTTCTTACCAAAAAGGAGGACTAAGAGTGCAGTTAAGAGAACTGAAACCAATACAACAAGAACGGTTTGTATAGCTTGGCTGCTTGAATTAGGCTTTGAATCTGACATAATGTTTTAAACTGTAGGTGTATCTACCAGAATTCAGAAGCTCGGCAAGAAACTTGTTCATTTCCACTGTAAATTCACCTCTCCCCTGTATTAGAAATAGGCCTTCTATCTGCTCTCATCCTCAGGAATGAATTGTCTGGGTAAAAAAAATGAGCAAACCCGGATAGGCTTGCTCATTTTCAGTATTAAAGTGCTTATTTTTTACTGTAATCAGTGACTTCTCGATCTTTCTCAGAAAGTCCTCTTACGAGGGTAAAGGAGCCTCCTGTTTTTTCAGCTAAAGCACGCATTTCAGCCTCCGCTTTTGGCTCCATCATTGCAACGGTCTTGATGACAGTGCCTATTTCATTAGCAAGCTTGGCAGTGCTTGCTACTATTTTCTTAGCATTACCACCGGTAGCTCCATCTGTTAAGAAAATAACGGTCTTAGGAGCGGGCTTCATTTCCAGGGCAAAACGTAGAGGTTTTCCCCACTCTGTCCCAAAGCCAAGTTCTCCTTTATCCACAAAATCCATAAGTGTTTGCCTATAATCATCTGACATAGCTACCCACTTTCCGACTCTTTTTTTCTTCACTTCAATAGGGCTACTACCTTTAAACTTATACACTTCCCCTGTTTTTGTATCTTTGGTTGTGAAAATAGAGCTGCGAAATTTCTCAATGTTCCCAATCGTCTTATTCTCATCCGAGGCAAGCCAAAATGGGCCACAGAACATGACGACCTGCATCCTTGATCCATTTGGAATATTAGAAAATAATTTTCTCATTTCATCTTGGAGTAGCTTCATTCTCCCTTTTTTCTGAGTCATTGAAGCAGACCAATCAATCACAAATACCACATCATTTGCACTCCCACTTGAGCCTAAGAAGTTGAACTCTCCATTCCCTCCGCTCCCAAATGCAAATCCGTCACCAAAACTATCCCCGAAACCCTCTACTTCACCAAAGTCTACAGAAAGTGAATCAACTGCTACATCAGGACTAGGAATGGCTACAGTTGAAGTTGTCTGAGCTGCAAGTACTTTCACAGCTGAGGAAGAAGGCGCTGAAGGTTTTTTCTGCACATCGGCTTTCACCTTCACTTTATTTATCGTTACTTCTTCAACTTCATCTGAAGCAAAAGCAACAATTGGCTCTACCTTTTCCTCAAAAATATAATTTTTGAGAAGATAGAATACGAGGCAGACTAAAGTCATCAGTAGAAGCCCTATAACTACACTGGCGATTGAGGAGTTACGGCGCTGAGCCCTTAACTGGGCTTCTGCTTCTGCATTAGTGACATGGAAGGACATAATTTATAGTAGGTAGTAGTTTTTTAGAACAGAGACTCTTTCCCTGTGTTTACACATATTAAAACGATTATGAGAGTACTTTCTTAGAAAAATTGATCTATAATTTTAGTTTAAATCAAACACCCACCACAGATTTAGCTTCTAAGGAGAGTAATAATTTATCATGAATCCCCCCAAACCCACCATTGCTTAAGACACCAACCACATCTCCCTCCTGCGCTTCTGCACTCACAAGCGAAACTATTTCCTCCACAGTCTCTCTATAATAGCCTTTATTCCCAGAGCTCTGGATATCGTTAATAAGCTTTTGCGGGTCTAGTCGATCGGCTTTTTCTACTTTTTCAGGATCTGGCACCCCGGATACGACCGAGATGTCAGCTCCGCACAAAGCAGAGGCTAATTCTTCCTGAAAAATACTACGACGCGTTGTATTAGAACGCGGTTCAAAAATAATCCATAGTCGCTTAGGGTTGTACTGTTGACGCAGAGCCTTCACCGCTAGAGCTATCGCTGTCGGATGATGCGCGAAATCATCAATCACTTTTACCCCATTTACTTCTCCCCGTAGCTCTTGTCTTCTGGCAATACCTGCAAAGGAAGCTAATCCATCTCTCACCTGCTTCACACTCAGGCCAGCAAATAGAGCTGCGCATACCGCCATTGCAGCATTACGCACATTAAACTCACCAGACATAGGGATGAAGTATCTCTCTCCCGAAAGGTCGAAAGAACTACCGCTTTCTAAATACTCAATATTTTGAATTTGAATGCCCGAGTCTTCAGAAAGCCCTACCGATGTCCATGGCGACGGAGCTTTCTTCGCCACCTCCATGCAGTTGGCATCATCTGCATTCACATACGCCATTCCATTTCTCGGAACAATCCGAAGGAGGCGTGAAAAGGTTAACTTAATCTCATCAATTGAGTCGTAAATATCGGCATGATCGAACTCAATATTGTTCACAATCGCGACTTCAGGAAGGTAGTGCAGAAATTTGGAGCGTTTATCAAAAAAGGACGTATCGTACTCATCCCCTTCGAGCACTACAAAATCAGAATCCGTAAACCGTGCGCCTTCTCCAAAATTTTCAGGGATCCCTCCGATCATGTAACTAGGGTTTTGCCCTGCATGTTCGAATAACCACGAAAGGATCGAGGTCGTCGTCGTCTTCCCGTGTGTTCCTGAGACTACATAATTTCTTTTTCCTCTTAAAAAGTGCTCTTTTAGCACCTCAGGGAGTGATTGATAGAGAGATCTATTCTCCAGCGTGACTTCCGCTTCCTCATTTCCTCTACTGATGGCATTGCCAATGATCACTGTATCAGCATCCTTAGGGACATGCTCTCGCTTAAACCCTTTCTGAATAATGACACCTTGTTCTTCCAAAAAAGTGGACATGGGAGGATACACATTTTCATCTGACCCTGTAACGATATAGCCTTTAGCTTTCATTGCTGCTGCTACCGAACCCATTGCTGTGCCACAGACGCCAATGAAATGAAATTTCTTCGTTTGATTTTTCAAAATGATTTTAAATACGTTTTACTCAAAGCTAGGGGCTGCAACTGTATTGCCAGTAACCTCATCGACTCGCTGCTTAAGGATTCTCTCGGCCATGCTAGACACCAATTTTTCTAAAATCAAACGTAAATGACTCCCTGCTCGATAATCAGCTGGGGCAATATGCTTCACGCGATTCGTATCCGCTAAAGTATAGCATTTATCGAAGCTTTTGCGGCTCTGGTCTTCAGGATTATAGACGGCCAGTGCATGACCATTAAATTTTTTCATCACGGTAAAACAAGGCACATCCGTGGGGCCGTCTCCTACGTAAAGCATATTTTCAAAAGGGATGGGTCTAATTTCATGCGGCATGTGATCATTCACATCCTCATCATAACTGATCATTCCTTTGCTAATTCTAAACAAAAATTGAGTTTTAGTGGTGTGTGATATTGCACGTTTTGGGAAACTGATTTTCCCAGATTCATCTTCCCCGAATTCACAGCCAAATATCTGTTTCACAAGAGGTTTCAGTTTACTGCCATCCAACAAAGCTTTCAACCCTGAGGAAATGATATAGTATTCTATCGTAATTCCAGCTGCTTCATGTTGGGGCGTTAAGCATAGTTTAGGGATCTCATCTAGCATTTCCTCCACGCCTGGAAAAAATTGGAGATCTGCTCCTAGCTCTTCTAATCGCTGATTGGAGACATTATCCATACTAAGATAGTCCAGCAAACATTTTAAATATGCCAGCTCTCCATCCCACTGCTGAGTTTTCACCAACTCATTACATTTCCCCCAAAAAGAGCCTGGATCAATCCCGAACTCAGGAAATAACACATCATCCTGCATGTAGCGTGGACTTAAGGTCTGATCATAGTCAAAGATCAGAGCTATCGTGTTTTGTGGTACTGCCATTATGAGACGTTACTATCAATACGTGACAGGGAGCAAGGGTGAAAATCTAACAATTTTATCTGTTTTCCACTCTCTCTATTTTCAGCCCCTGTATGCCCGATAGAATTTAACCTCTTCTATCGAGAATAATCTGAGCTGAATCCCCAATCTTAAACACGATGTCTGGATGAATCTTAGAAACGATCAAGACTCCAGCTACGTTATCACGCACTTCTACGACTCTTCCATGGCCAAGTTCCCTATCCCCACGTAGTAACTTAAATTGCGCTCCTAATCTGGCACTCTGATTCTTCCCCACGTTGATCACTAGCATTCCAGAATTTACGTCGATACTGATCACTTTTGCTGACTGCACAGAACCAAAGCTATCCTGCCTATTCGCCCTAACTTTTAAACCTGAAGCTTCCTCATTAAATTTCCTTAAGGCGACCTCAATCTCTTTTCTCTTATTCGGGTCATTAACTTGCGCGACCTCGACAAATTTTCTTACTGCTACAGCTAGTTCATCTGAAACTAAGCGTAGTGAGGAGAGCTGTTTATTCATAATCCGGCTATCTGAAACAGCCTGAAGTAAGCGCTCATCCTTACTTCCTCCATACAAGCCATAAGCGGAAAGGCGCTCGGTAAGCACCTTCACATCTCCTCTTAATTCTTCTTCATTCTCCTTTGCCGTAGTGAGAGCGGCATTCAAATTTATATTCTGCTTGGTAAGTTGGGCTATTTTTCTTTTTAAACGCTCCCTCTCCACCTCAGGACTCTGAGATTGTGAAAAACACAGATTAAAGCCAAAGAATAGAGAGTAAACAACCAAGAATAACTTCATAATTTTATCCTAACTTTTGTAAAATTGATAGTAAAGCACTAGAACGTAAAAACAAAAAAGGCCCAGCCTTAAGATAATCAAGACTGGGCTTAAAATTACAACTACTCTTATTTTACCACTCTATTTCATAGTGAATATTTCCACCCGCTGAAGAATCGTAATCATCTCCTAAATTAGTGAAGGCTGAAAAGTTAATCACCTGAGAGTTCCCTATCTCAAAGAACATACCAGCTCTGGCCTCAATCTTAAATGAGGTCAAGCCTGGGGAGTCAACTGTGAATGAAGATGCGGCTCCAGGGAACGTAGCACTTACTTCTGTCTCATCGTCCAGGAACGTATGCTGAGCTTTTACAGATCCAGTGAAGCCCCAATTACTTGCATTTGGCATCCAGCGTCCATCGAGACCGTACTCTAAAAAGACCGAATCTCTATCAAAGTCATCTACAGATAGATTATTTACAGAGCCTCTCTCCGTAAATCCGTCAGCTTCTGCAGCAACATAACGCAGTCCTACAAATGGAGAGACTTTATAATGTTTATTGCCAAAAAGTTCAGCTTTGTAGTCCACTCCAATTTGGAACACGCTTGAATCAATATCATCCACTGAATTCACCTCTCCTAGAGCCCTTCTTGATCCGTCAAAGGAATGGTCCGAGTAGCTCACACTACCTCTTAGCCTTCCCCAACCTATAGTCCCGTCAATAGGACTATGATATTCTCTTTCAATAAATAAGGCAACGAGTTGTCCATCTGCGTCAAGATCCAAGCGACGTCCCGAAATTTCTCCCGTTTCTGCAGCCCCTAAAACACCAACTCTAAGTTTTTTATTAATCTGTCTCGCCACCCCAAGGTATCCCCCAGTATTTTGAATATTAAAATCTGCATCATCTCTTGAACTATCAGAATCTGTATCAAAGCCGTTAAGACCAGCAAACACACGCATTTTACCAGTTCTAAGAACATTATGCGTATTTAACCCTGCATCTAAATAGCTGAGATGCGTCTGCACTCCGTAATCGATCACCGATCCATATACTTCTGGCGACAGCTCACGAAGCTGAGCAATTGCTGCTGCATTACCTAATGACGCAAAGGTATTGAAAATATTTCTCGTATCCGAAGAGGCTCCATCAACATTTATAAATGC
>JALZVA010000193.1 GCA_023301335.1 Akkermansiaceae bacterium | reverse complement strand
AGTGTTCCGTGAAGTAATGCAACTGTGCTAACGAAGAAGGTCCAAACGAAGAACTGCCCAGCTGAGACTCCTAGGCTTGGATAGAACGCTTCAATAAATGCACCAATGCCATACATCAATATACCATAAAGCCAGGGAATGAGTTGATCATAGCGGTTTAAAAAGACCAATTCAGGAAATTTGGTAAGATCCTTGATACGGCTGTAGTCTGTTGGGAAATTTTTCTGGCAGGTAATCCAGCCGATATGTGACCACCAGAAACCTTTCTGAGCGGGTGAATGAAGGTCGTCTTCTTGGTCCGAATGTTGGTGGTGATGGCGATGATTTGCAGCCCACCATAGAGCCCCTCGCTGCATTGCTGTATTCCCCCACACCGCTATGATAAATTGCATCGCTCGGCTAGTTTTGAAGGTACGATGTGAGAAATATCTGTGGTAAAATGCCGTGATCGCAAACATTCTCAGAATGTAGAGGGCGATTGCCGAGAAAACGGCAACTGGACTCCAACCCACCCAGATTAATAATAGAAGACCACAGTGCAAAATAATAAAGGGAATGCAGCGTTCCCAATCAATCTGTTCCTTAAGCGTGGAAGGGTCCTTGGTATTATAATCAGAATCTAACCAATGACGAAACATACCGCCAATCTTGGATACTATCGTTTGTAAATTTTGCTGCATCGGGAAAATTCCTGCTAAAGGCGCTTTTTGACGATTCGGATACCTCCTCCTAGGACTGGGACATGCTCAAAGAACCCGCTAGTGGAGTCCCAAAAATCTTGATGCAGCAATGCTTTTCCAGATGCATCAAAGATAACATGAGTGATGCCAATCGACTCAATTTCTTCACCTTTTGCTAATTTCGGTGACTTGTATTTCATCGTCCAACGAATATAGTATCCTTGTTTAGCCCTAGCTATATCATCTATACTGACAGAATAATCTGTCATTGCTTTTGAGGTTTTAATGAAGTGCTCTTTTATTTCTGAGCGATTAACTAAGGTCTTTAAAGTGTCGTTAAGGTAAGCGTCTTGGCTGTAGACATTAGCGATCTCTCGCTCGATAAACTCACAAGAACCTATCCCTTCAAGAAATTGTGCAAAGCGTTCTAATGCTTTGTTAGCATCTTCCTCGGAGATTACTGCAGCTTTTTGAATAGCCGTTTTTTGTGCTTGATGGTAGGTCGTTGATTGTTGATTCATCATTTCGTGCTGGCTCCAACTGGTTATTGTAATTAGGCAAATGCACACTATTAAACAAGCCCACCCAATCCAAGGGAAAATAATTTTAATGAGAGTCCCGACGCAAAGTGATTTATCAGCCATTCATATAGTAAACGCAAGGAACTCAACATTGGATGCATCCAACTATATTTTTTTCGTTTTATTAGTAATGTCTAAATTTTAAATTTCGGCAAAATGAGCAAATCAATATTCATAGCAGGTGAAAATAGTGGTATAGGAGCAAATATAGTAGAAAAACTACACAACGCAGGCGATGACATACCCTTGGCATTGAGAAACACTAACACAGCTAGCCTAGTGAAATTAATTCAGTGATCTGATACCCTTGAAAAATTAGAAAGCAAGTTAGAGTGCTCTGAAGAGTTAGATGGATTAATGGTTACCCACTTAATCGCCCAAAAACTGCATGAAGGCCAAATCATCGGCTACAAAATCAACATGGCTCCATTTACCTGGGTGAAATAGGTCATTCATGTCGACAACTGGGCTGAGTTTGTAGATGACCAGCGTGTAGGGCTTTATCGACTCTGACATAACCGGCACCAATTCGAAGAAAACAAAAACGGTGCAATGATGCGAGACAAGGTCGCATATGTAATACCGTTTGATCTTTTTGGTAGTTTTGTGCACGGCTTATTCGTCAGGTGTCAACTCAGCATATTTTCGATGAACGAGCTCGCCTATGCGCTAAGGTTTTCCAGAACTCGAAGAAGAGGTAATAAACAATAATCAAGACTATTGATGCATCCAAAATACGTCTTTTATCGTTTTATGATTGATGACTCCTTTAATAACACCTTGTATCCTTACGAAGCTATTCTTCAACAAGACTCTGCAAGGGTCTTTCATCATGGCAAAAAACAATTCAGATAACCCAGCTATATTGTCAGAAAAAAATGCAGCTGATGCAATGGTTTTACTCCAGCGCATAGCCAAAAAGGATGTCGTAGCCTTAGACATCCTCTACGATACTTTTTCAGGTTTGTTGATGTCCATCATCCTCCCTATATTAAAAGACCAGCTAGAGGCTGAAGAAGCACTTCAAGATAGTTTTATTACCATCTGGAATAAAGCTCATATGTATCAAACTCACCTCGGTAAACCAACTAGTTGGATGGTGACAATAGCAAAAAATAAAGCCTACGACAGATACCGTAAATTAGTGCGCACCTCAGAGGGGCTACGCGCCCTCAAAGAATCTGTCACACAGCAATCTGACACTTACCAATCAGACAATGGTCATGAAGCTCTAGAAAGGTGTTTAAAAAAAATCAACCCTGAGCAGCGTTCAGCAATAAACCTCGTATTCTATCAAGGATTCACCCAGCAAGAAGCTTCGCACGATCTAGGTGCGCCTCTAGGAACAATCAAAGCCCGAATACGCCGTGGCCTGATTCAACTCAAGCAATGTCTCTCTAACAGCTAAACACTATAACTGATGCAAAAAGAACAAATACAAGACTTGGCGATTCAGTATGCAACTGAAGGTTTAGGCAGGAAAAATAAAGCTATCTACGATGACTGGATAAAGTCTGCGAGCGATCAAGAGGTGAAAATATTTACAGAAATGGTAGATACCTGCTCAACAATTTTCATTTCAGCTTTCGACACTAATCCTACAATCTCTGAAACCGTCAAAACAAAAACACTTAAAGCTCTTCATTTGAATAATCATCATAATCCTACGGCACATGGTCAGGTGAAAACGATTCGAAAAGAAGATCAAGAGTGGATAAACCTACCTATCAAAGGAGCCAAATTACTTGAGCTATCAGCACGTAAAGAAGATGGCTTCGTGATGTCTATGATAGAAATAGCACCAGGCTCTAAATTTCCAGAACATGACCACCATGGTGTAGAAATGGCGTATATTTTGGAAGGTGACCTAGAAGCAGATGGCATCACCTTGAATGCTGGAGACTTCTTCCGCGCAGATGCAGGCACTCACCATGGTGCTCATTACTCCCCAAGCGGTTGCAAAGCGTTAATTGTAACTGCAAATGAAAATTACCACCACAATACAATGAACATTTTAGGAGGAATGCAAAAAGTTTTCAGTAAAATCAAAAGTTCTTTTAAAGTAAGATAGATCCAAATC
>JALZVA010000192.1 GCA_023301335.1 Akkermansiaceae bacterium | reverse complement strand
ATGTGAGACCTCTGTTCTAAAAACGCGAGTAAGTGCTCTCTATACTCGAAGAATTTAGGATCTTCAAAAACTTCCATTCGGTTACGTGGTCTAGGGAAATCAATTTCGAGGATCTCTCCCACACCCGCTTTAGGGCCATTTGACATCATCACACAACGGTCAGCCATGAATACGGCTTCGTCCACGTCGTGCGTGACAATCATGGCTGTGAGCTTCTCACGAGCTAGGATGTCTATAATCACGTCCTGGAGCTCCATTCTTGTGAGCGAGTCCAAGCGTCCGAAAGGTTCATCTAGCAGTAGAACCTTTGGCTGCAGAGCTATTGCACGAGCAATGCCAACTCTCTGCTGCATCCCACCTGACATTTCACGTGGGTATTTTTTCATCGCATCGCCGAGGCCGACGACAGAAAGCGCATGCTCAACAATCTCACGTCTCGTGTTTTTACTCACATGTGGGTAAACACTTTTCACTCCTAGCATCACATTCCCGTATGCGGTCATCCAAGGCATCAAACATGGTGCCTGGAAAACTACTGCACGGTCAGGGCCAGGGCCGTCGATCTCACGACCACCTGAGATGATTCCTCCTCCAGAGATATCATTTAACCCCGCTAACATTGTGAGCACAGTTGACTTACCGCAACCTGAATGTCCGATGAGAGAGACAAACTCTCCCTCTTTCATCTTCAGGTTGAAATCTTCAACTACACGAAAATCTTCTCCATAAGGGTTTGGATATTCCTTAATCAGGTTCGATATCTCAACAAATCTATTATTTTCAGACATTAATCGTATGCTTCGTGTTACGCCGCACCCTCGTCCCGAGAGTTCGTGCTAAGTGTTTTCTTATTCATGTGAGAAAATTTAGGAGAGGCAGAAGGAGGCGTGAAATCTTTTGGCCTTACATCTGGCATCGGAATCACCGTCTTCTTATTTTGCTTCTTACTTTCCTTATTCAGCCCCATCATGAATGAGGTAATTTCTGATTTTAAGCGCATAAACTCTGGATGATCATTCAGCGTGTGTCTATCACGCGGTCTGCCCATCCCGACTTTAAACTCTTCTGAAAGCGTCGCCCCAGGCCCCATGGTGAGTGGCACAATGCGGTCCGCCATCAGCACCGCCTCATCTACATCATTGGTGATCATCACCACTGTCCGCTTACTTTCTTCCCAAATTTTCAAAATATGATCCTGTAGCTCTGAGCGGGTTAAGGCATCAAGTGCTGAAAGTGGTTCATCTAACAATAAAACTTCAGGATCTAAAGAAAGGGTTCTCGCCAATGAAGCTCGCTGCCTCATTCCTCCGGAGAGTTCGTGTGGCTTTTTATCAATCGCATGCCCAAGCTTCACCATCTTCACATAGTGCTCAACTTTATCATTCACCTCAGACTTACTCATCTGAGGGAAGACTTTACGGATTGCCAGTTTCACATTCTCCCCCACTGTCATCCAGGGTAATAGCGAGTAGTTTTGAAACATCATTCCTAGTGATGGCCCAGGCTCTTTGACTTGTTTCCCTTTGAAGAGCACCTCACCAGAACTAGGACGCTCCAAGCCTGAGAGTAGGTTCATCAACGATGATTTTCCCGATCCAGAAAATCCAATCACTGCTACGAACTCATTCTCTTTCACACTCAAATTGATATTTTTAAGCACCTCAGTTCGATTCGATGCAGGACCAAACCCTAAGCTCACGTTTTTTAATTCTAGAAATGACATTTGATTTTACTTTTCTCTTAAATTTAAACTGTTGCTGCTGAACCTTCGAAGGAAACAAGACGCTGGAACACCACCATGATTCGATCCAGTAGTAGTCCAATGAAGCCCACAATAAAGACGACCACGATCATTTTAGCGAGTGAATCAGAAGACCCATTATTAAACTCATCATTCACAAATTTACCAATTCCTTCAGAACTAGAAAGAAGCTCCGCTGCCACGAGCACCATCCAGCCAACGCCTAGTGAGATCCTCAAACCAGCAAAGATAAGTGGTAAAGAAGAAGGAATCACAATTTTAAAGAGTCGTGCAAAGAATCCAAGCTTAAGAACTCTAGCAACATTCATATGATCCTTATCAATGCTCGCTACCCCAAGAGCTGTATTAGCCATGGTTGCCCAGAGGGAACAGAGAGCCACAGTTACGGCAGATGCAATGAATGCTGGGTTTATCTTATACTGCCCAATAAATGGAAGATCCCATAAAAATAACATCACTGGGTTTTTGTCCGCATCAGGGAAGAATCCTGTCACTACAATCAGTACGATCGGTAACCAAACGATAGGTGACACGGGCTTAAATATTGCGATGAACGGTGTCATTGCAGCCATGAAAGTCTTATTAAGTCCACAGAGAATACCTAGGGGTATCGCTATTGCAGAGCCTATAAAGAAGCCAGTAAATACACAGAGGATACTGCGCTGCACCTGGAACCAAATCGTCTTAGCACCAGCGTAACTTGACGTTTCTTTTTTCTCGATAGAAGCTTCTTCCAAGACAATAGATCTTGCATTCTTGTAGGCAATGGCGCCCTTCACAGTGAGCATCTCACTCCAAAGATCTTCCACTTTACCTTGCTTAGCAGCAATGCTCAAAGCCTTGTTATCCTTAGTTAGAATTTTCAAATACGATTCTAGGAAAGCTTTCCTTTCTATAGCCTTAGTCGACTTTCTCTTCACCTCTGCATATGCAGGGAATTCAGTCTCTCTAACTTTCTCTACTTCCTTCTTTTGTAGATTCCTTTTGTCAGAATACTCACTTTTGAGCGCTCGGCTCTTCCGCATGTAAGCGATGAGGCCTTCATAAGCAGCTTTGTCACCTACCTGAAGATCTTCAGCCATCTTTTTTGCCACTTCTTCACGCTCTTTTAAAGTCGTATCACTTTCTTCCTTTAAGCTTTTCTGCTCCAGCTCAACAGGAGCCAAAATCTTTTTCATCTCAGCTTCCTTGCCAGATAGCTCCGTCGCAACAAGCTTATCAAGCTCCCCTACTTCTGCCTCTACCTCTTTGATTTCAGCTTCTACCTCAATAATCGTCTTTTCTCGCTCCTCCCCTTCCAGTTCATAAGCATGCTCCTTATAACGTTCCTGAACATGTAGATCATCAATATCTTTATATGAACTCCATATGATACTAGTTGTTGGTAACTTCCCCGACTTCGTATCTACTTTTTGGGAAAAAATATTATACAAAATACCCGCCGCAAAAATCGCAATGAGAGGGACAACAATCCATTGTCCAATTTTTTTCAATTGAACGTTAGGCTCATCATTAAAGCAAAGCCGAACAATAGGATCGAAGAACGTAAGACCTGAAAGATCGATTAATTTTAACAACGAGTATTTAATTTTTAGAAACATGCGTGTGTGTAGTAATAAATTTATGCAGATTACACTAAGCAAACTCAGTACCAAAAACGAAAAGTATAAGTTGTCTAATTTATGATTTCAATTCATCATTTGGAATCGCACTGTTTCCATCAGCATACAAAAAAGCTCTCACGTTACATGAGAGCTTTTTACATAATATAAAGTATATATGAATATCCGATGCCTGATTACTCAGGATCTTTGTTCCCTATTTTATGGCTATTGAGGTATTTAATAGGCTCTTTCCCATTGTATTCAATCCCATCAATGAAGTCAGAAGTCGCTTCTTTAAAACCATCTGTCTCCCATGGGATATCTTCTTTGGTGACTTTCCCCTCTTCTAACAAATGTTTTGCAGCAGCAAGGTAGACTTTTGGCTGATACACTTTTTCAGCAGTTTCAAGGTACCACTCCTTTGATTTT